>JBEKCP010000603.1:0-3901 GCA_050014815.1 Thermoguttaceae bacterium
CAGACGACGGGAAGGCCTCCCAGGAGGCTCTCTCCGTGCCAAACCGACCCTACGCTATTTGAATTGGCACTTGTGCTTTCCCGAGCTTGGTCCTGCCACGGCAGCCGTTTTTTCTTGAAGTCGAGCAAGTCCATCAGCCGGGCCTCGTAAGGCAGCCAGTCCAGATCGCCAACCGACGTGTTCTCGCCGCCGATTGCTCGGGCGGTCAGTACATCAAGAGACCCGAAGCAAGAGTGCTCGTCGAGCCGTGTAGGTCAACCACGCCCTGGCTGCCTGGTTGGAGCAGAGCCGCCAAATACGGGGCGTGCTCGGTCGCTAGCCTGAGCCGTCCCACGCCCAAGCCACAGCGGGCTCGGTGCCGCCCACCTCGCGGCCACGTTGCCGCCACAGGCCGCCACGTTGCGGCGTGTGGGCCGGGTCTGGGCCTACCTTGGCTCCCAGGCCGACCTGGGCGGCTGGAGGCGACACTGCGGCCCGTAGGCGACGCGTTGGCAAGCAAGCCAAAATAGGCCATTGGAGGGGAAGTCGGGCAGAGGGCGGTGCGACCGGGCACGACATGGGCTAGGGACGGCGAGGCAGAGCCCTTCAGCCTGTCCCCATCTGAGCCGGACATCCGCTACATCCAGAAGCTCCCGGGCCACGCCAAGCTGGAGACGACCCGGACTTTCTGGCGGGCTCATGGCGTCACGGTGCCCCACATGGAGTTCACTCTTGCCAACGGTAGCGTGTCGTGGCAACGGCTTCTCGCGGTAATTGCCGAGGATCAGGGAGAACCGGACAATGCCCCACCTGCCTAGAGAAGTGGGCGACCCCACGGCTGCAACGCTGGCCGCGACGGTGGCCCCGACGCGGGCTAAGGGCGAATACGACAAGGCCATCGCTGACGGCACGGAAGCAATTCGTCTAAACCCGAAAGACACTAATGCGTACACAAGCCGGGGTATAGCCCACCGGAAGAAGGGCGACTTTGAGAAATCGGTGGCAGATTACAGCGAGGCCATTCGATTGAACCCGAAGTCGGCCAAAGCGTATTTCAGTCGTGGCCTGGCTTACGGCGACAATGGCGAAACCAGCAAAGCCCTCGCAGATTACACAGAAGGGATTCGACTCAACCCGAATGACCCGATGGGATACTGTTCCCGTGGCTACGTGTTGGGGATAAAGGGAGACTTCGACAAGGCTATTCTCGACTTGACAGAAGCCATTCGGCTCGACCCGAAATTTGCGTTGGCGTATTCCCGTCGGGGTCGTGTCTACCAGAAGAAGGGTGACCAAGCCAAGGCGGATGAAGATTTCGCAACAGCCAAAGAACTCGGCTACAAGCCGCAGTAGACAACGGCTTGCCCCATTCCATCAGATCCCATCGGCCCCCCGTGAAGGAATCGGGGGAGACGCCCAGCCGCCACTCGCCGGCAGATCGGCCCCGCTCGTCCAGGACCGGCTCGGCGACGGCGGGCATGCGTGGAACCCACTTGCGGAATGGCCCCCTGACTGGTACACTTTCCCCAACGGACAGTGACCGGTCGGCAATCGTAAGCCGGGTGGCGTCAGTCCAAGCAATCAGTACGGGAAACGCACAAATGGCCGAAGGCACAATCAAGAAGTTGACGGACAAGGGATTCGGGTTCATCAAGACGGGAGGCGAGAAAGACCTGTTCTTCCACTCATCAGCCCTCCAGGGGGTCACCTTTGAGGAACTGCGTGAAGGGCAAAAGGTCTCCTACACGGAAGGCCGGGGGCCGAAAGGCCCGTGTGCCGAGAACGTCAAGCCGGTATAGTTCGGCCAGGACTTCGAGTCCTGGGCGGGTGCATCGGCTCGACCGGCGGATATATCGGGTAACACAAGGGGACCATCCATGCCAGTTCAATTCAATTACAGCTCACGAAGGATATGGTGGAACTGGCGGCGGACGTTGAGCAGGCCAGGAGCCAGACACGTCCACGCAAGTGATCCTCCGATTTCGTTGGCGCTTCACCCACCGTCGCTCATTGGGTTCTTATGCGTGTCAGCCGGTGCCCCGAGCAAGCGGCGATGGACCAGGCATGCTGGATTCGGCCATCGGCTCATCGTCAATGTCGCTGAGCAACTTCGAGGTGCAGCGGAGGCCCGGCATCGTTAAAAATCCAATCTAACACTAATGCGCCCATCCAGTAATGGAGTTTTTGTTTTTGATTGCCAAAGGGGCTCCAAGCCCACCCTGGCGTTTGTAATCAATCCTGGGGCATCCTGGTGCGTCCTACAAGGTATTTCGGGCCAAGCCCCTCACCTTGGCTTCCGGTGAACCTTCAACACCTCCAACCGCTTCATCGCCTCCCGCTTGCCGATCCCTCGCACGGCAACCAAGCCAGCGATTTGTGCCTTGCGGGGCCGGGCCTTGCCGTGTTCCCAGGTGTAGATCGTCAAGCCAGAAACGCCGACCAACTTGCCGTAATCCGCCGCTGACAGCCCCAGCCGCTTCCGTTGTGCCCGCACGGATCGGGCTGAGAACCGGACGCCTTCCAGGTCTTCTTCGGCGGCCTGCGGTTGCCCGAGGCGCTTCCGTTCCTGGGCTTCGAGGAAGGCCATCTTCTTCTGCTGCTGTTGGAGTTCCCGCTTCAATTTGGCGATGTCGCTCCGATACTGCACCACAGCCTGTTTCGTGGTGGATGTGGCAGCCTTGATCTCTCGTTTCGCCAGGCGACGGATTTCGTCCCTGAGGACGGTGGCAACGTTGGGCATGATAGGTTCTCCTGGGGGTGGGGGTGAAAAACATTATTGTAGCAAGGGCCAGGGAGTTTGGCAAAAGGTGGGAACTCTGGCTGCTGGAAAGCAAGTGGGGGATTCCTGTAAGGCGGGTAATGATGGGGATTCTCTCCATTGCCGGAAATCCACTCTTTCCATTGGCCCCTGACTGGCGTCTTACGCAGAGAAATCCTGTATACTGGTCAGCATGGCGGGGTCTTGAGCCCGCTGAGGATGATGGGCCAGCCACGGCGACCACCGATTACTGGGGCGGCCGGTGATCAGCGGGGAGGATTTCCTGGGACCACAGGGGTGGCCGAGACAGCGTTGATGAGTACGATCAACGGACGGAAAAGGGCGATCACGGCAAACATGACAAGCAAGAGAATGATGATCCACGTTGCGAAATACCACAGCCGCTTCGGGATCACAACTTCAGGGCGTGGCGACAAGAGAGAGACGACGCCGTGGTTCACGAAAGGCCACGCAAGTGCTGGCAGGAGGGCCAGATACCAGTAGTGGCTCAGGAGATGGTGAAAACCGATCACGGCCAACGTCAAATCCGGCAACTGAGTGCCAAAGTCCCGGAAGATCCTCTCGAACTTGGGGACCACATTCAACGTGGCCACGCCCAGCACAACCCAGACCACCGACTGCGCTATCCCAACGGCGAAGGCCCCGGAACGAAATACGTCTCGATTAGCGACCACGGCGTGTTCCCCCATCTTGCCCTTCCATCATTATGGGCATTACTGCCTTGGGAACGCAAGTCCTGCGGGCCAAGCTCGCTTCTTCGAGACAATCCGCCTGTCAAAATCACGAAGGCTGGGCCATAGATACTTTCATGCACACATTCGGCGATTTCCTAATCTTTGACGCAGCCGCCCAAGCACTCTACGACGATCCCAACGGTCAAGCCGTCCGCGACGATCCCAACGGTCAAGCCGTCCGCGGCGCAAACTTCTGAAGCCCCACCTGAACGACTGCAACCTCCTCATCGGTGATGATTTGCGGCATTGCCTTCCGCAGGAACACCTGTGCGTTGGGATTCTCATAGACCTCGTATCCGTCGGGGATCGTATCCAGCACGTCTCCTTCGGAGTCCCTGGAGAAGAAATACTTGGGTTTTCCAGCCTTCGTCTTGCCCTCATGGAGAAAGTAGGTATGCCGTTTGCGGTT
>JBEKCP010000604.1:0-3634 GCA_050014815.1 Thermoguttaceae bacterium
GCCGGCTGGGCAGCGTGGGCAGGATGCCGCGAGGCACGGCACCCACCAGGGGCGGGAGGTCCGCGCCACGGAGGGCCTCGGCGAGCCACTCGCGGTGCCGTGGGGAGCCGGCCTGGTTGGCGATCACGCCGGCAACGCGGATGCCCGGCTCGAACTCCGCAAACCCCTTGACCGTGGCGGCCAGGCTCCGGGCCGCCCCGTGGGCACCGGCGACCAACAGCACCGGGGCATCCAGCCACGCGGCAATCTCGGCCGTGCTGCCCTCCAGGCCCACCGGCGACGCCCCGTCGAACATGCCCATCACGCCCTCGATCAGGGCAATGTCCGCCCCGGCGGTCGCCCGGACAAATAACGCGCGGACATAGTCCCGCGATGTCATCCAGCCGTCGAGGTTGTAACAGGTCCTGCCGGAGGCCATGGCCAGGTACGTCGGGTCGAGGAAGTCGGGTCCGACCTTGAAGGTCTGCACGCGGAGCCCCCGCCGGCAGAGCTCGCGCGCCAGCCCCAGGGCCAACGACGTCTTGCCGACGCCGCTGGCAGTCCCTGCGATCACCAGACGGGGACACGCTCCGCTCACCACTCCACCCCTTTCTCCGCGGCAATGCCGGACTGCATGCCGTGTTTGATGCACCGCATTTCGGTTACCGTGTCGGCCAGGGCCACCAGTGCGTCGGTAGCGCCCCGGCCGGTGAGGACGACGCAGGTTCCGGGCGATGCGCGGCCGACCACGTCGATCACCTGCTCCTCGCTGAGGAGTTCTCGGGCGACGGCCAGACAGACCTCATCGAGGATGACGAGGCGGAACTGGCCGCCGGAGAGGATTTCAGCCGCCTTGCGGAGCCCCTCCTCGGCGGCCGCACGGTGCCGGGCCATCTCGGGGCTCCCGGCAGGCGGCAGGAAGCCGCGGCCGACCTGGAGGATCTCGATCATAGGGTTCTCTCGGGCGGCCGCCATCTCGCCGACGGTCGAGTCGGCCTTGATGAATTGGACGATGCAGGTCCGCATGGCGTGGCCCGCCGCCCGCAGCGCCATGCCCAGGGCCGCGGTGGTCTTGCCCTTGCCGTCGCCGGTGAAGATCAGAATCCGCGCGGCGTTGGTCATTGCGCCATCCTCCACGAAGACGGAAGGATGAAGGAGGAAGGATGAAGGAGGAAGGATGAAGGCGGAACGCCAAAAGCCCCCCCACTGCTGTGGGGGGGGTCTTTGCACTGCCATGAACTTCCTAATTCCATCACCTCAAAGCGCAGCGGCAGGATCACCGCCAGCAGGAGCGCGGCCGTGGCGAACATCAGGGCGTTGGCGGCCCGGATGTGCCGCCGGGAAAGCGGCACCAGCGGATCGCCGATCACGGGCTTCTCCAACGACTGGCCGTCGTAGGAAATTGGGCCGCCCAGTTGCACCCCGAGGGCGCCGGCCACGGCGGCCTCCGCCAGGCCGGAGTTGGGGCTGGCATGCTTCCGGCCATCGCGGACGAGTGTCCGCAGCGCGGAGAGCGGCCGCTGCCGCAAGAGCCCCGCGGCCAGGCAGACCAGCACCACGGTGAGCCGGGCCGGCAGGTAGTTGGCCAGGTCGTCGATCCGTGCGGCCGCCCAGCCAAAATCGCGGTAGCGGTCGTCCTGATGGCCGAACATCGAGTCGAGCGTGTTGACGGCGCGGTAGACGATCGCGCCGACCGGACCGGCCGCCACGGCAAACAGGAGCGGGGCGGTCACGCCGTCGACGGTGCTCTCGGCCACGCTCTCGACGGCCGCCCGGACCACGCCCGCCTCGTCGAGCCCGTCGGTGTCGCGGCCGACGATCCTCGCCACGCGCAGACGGGCTTCGACCAGGTTGCCGCCGGCCAGGGCCCGGTAGACGGCCGCGCTGTGCCGGGCCAAGTCGCGTGGCGCGATCGCCGCATAGATCAGCAGGATTGCCACGGCATCCGCAGCCGCAGGATCGAAGAGGGCCGCCGCCTTGATGGCCCCCCACGCGGCCAGCCCCGCGACAGCATACACGACCAGGGCGACCACGAGGCCGGCCAGTTTAGCGGGCGGGCTTGCCCGCCGGGCCACGCGGCGGGCAAGCCCGCCCGCTAAACGACGCCCCAATACCCATCGTGCAACGGTCTCCAGCCTCGTCGCCAGCCAGCCGATGGCGCGGACCGGGTGCGGCAGCCAGCGGGGGTCGCCCATCGCCAGGTCGATCGCAACGGCAGCCAGTACTTGGTATTCCAGTCTCATGGCAGTCGCAAGAGTCGATAGATTTCGTCCATGCGGAGGTTTTCACGGACCACTTCCGCCAGAGAGTCCAGAACCGTCTCGATCTGGTACCGCGCAACCACTTTTCCCAGCGGCGGCAACCCCCGCCGGACCCGCAGCCGGTCGATGAACCACCGCCGGAAGGCGTCGGCGTCGAACAGGCCGTGCAGATACGTGCCCCAGACCGGGCGATCGGGGCTGCCGGCGCCCAGAACCTCGCCGTCCGGCCGCCGGAACATCGGCACCGAGCCGTTCGAGCTGGTCCGGCCGTGATGGATCTCGTAACCGACGACCTCCAGGCCCGTCGGTTCGTGTACGGCCGAGGTGCGGACCAAGGTCTTCTCCGCCGCCAGGACGGTTTCGACCTCCAGCAGACCGAGCCCGGCAGCCGCTTGCGTCTGGGATTCGATGCCCAGCGGGTCGCGGATTTCGCGGCCGAGCATCTGGAAGCCGCCGCAGATGCCGACCAATTCCGTCCGGCCGCGATCGACCAGTGCCCGGATCCGCACGCCCAACCCGCTCTGGCGGAGATACTCCAGGTCGCCCAGCGTATTCTTGCTGCCGGGCAGGATGACGGCGTCGGGGCCGTCGAGGTCGTCCGGCCCGCGGACGATCCGCAATCGGACGTCGCCCTCGACCCCCAGGGCGTCGAAGTCGGTGAAATTCGAGATGTGCGGCAGGTCGATGACGGCAATCTCGACAGCGTCCCGGCCGTCGCAATTTGCAATTTGCAATTTGCAATTTGCAATTTGCAATCCCCTCTCCTTGAACTCGACCGAGTCTTCCTGCGGCAACTCGAGCGACGCCAGGTACGGCACCACCCCCAGGACCGGCCGGCCGGTGTGGTGGAGCGTGTATTCCAGGGCGGGCCCCAACAGGCCAGCATCGCCCCGGAAGCGGTTGACGATCCAGCCGGCCACGAGCTTCCGCTCCCACGGAGCCAAGACCTCCATCGTGCCGACGAACGACGCGAAGACGCCGCCGCGGTCGATGTCGCCCACGATAAGGACCGGGGCCGCGGCGTGCCGGGCCATCCGCATGTTGACGATGTCGTGGCTCTTGAGGTTGACTTCGCCGGGCGACCCGGCCCCTTCCAGCACGATCACGTCGAACTCGGCGGCCAGCGAGTCGTAGCACTCCGTGGCGGCGGCCCAGGCCTGCGGTTTGTAGTCGATGTACTCGCCCACCCGCATGTTCCCGACCGGTTCTCCGCGGACGATCACCTGGCTGCCGGTGTCCGAGTTGGGTTTCAAGAGCACCGGGTTCATCCGCACGTCCGGTTCGATCCGGCAGGCCTGGGCCTGGACCACCTGGGCCCGGCCCATCTCGCGGCCGTCGCGGGTGACGAACGAATTGAGCGACATGTTCTGGGCCTTGAAGGGCGCCGCGTGGAA
>JBEKCP010000605.1:0-3633 GCA_050014815.1 Thermoguttaceae bacterium
GCCAGGAGGAAAAAGGGGACAGTCCCCATTTGCCGGAACGGCCCGGAGGCGGGCACCATGTACGCATGGTCGTCGCACAAATGGGGACTGTCCCCTTTTTCCGGCCCACCCCGTGGGCACGCCTGTGGACGGGGTACGTGCGTGTGATCGGCCTGGTGATACTGCTGGCGGCCGCCTGGGTCCTGGCCGCCGCTGCGCTGGGCTGGGGGTGGGAACTGGGACCCTGGTTCGCTGCGGGGTTTGCCGGGGCGGCGGCGGTGCTGGCGGTTCTCGCTTTCCGATCCTCCGGCGTGGGCGGTTCTCCGCGGCCTCGGGTCGCGGTGGTCGCCGTGGCGGCCTTTCTCGCGCTGACGTACGCCGGAGTCGGAGTGAACCTGCTGATCGCCCGGGCTCGCCCCCTCGCCCAACGCATGGCCGAGGTGAAACGGCGACTGCCGGCGGGGGTGCAACTGGTCAGCGTTGGCGCCGTGGATCCGACCTTCGCCTTCTACTACGGCGAGCCGATTCGTCAGATTCCTTTCGGGCGGGCCGCCCTGGGGCAAGAGGGCGATTGGAGCTACTTCTGCGTGGACTCCGGTCCATCGCGGCCCAAGTGCGATTTCCCCTACGAGGAGCTGGCGGTAGCATGCTGCGACCCGGTCGAGTCTCCCCATCCGAAAGGGGTCGTGCTGATCGGCCGCCGGCTTCGTCCCGAACGTGACTCTCGCGCGGTTCCGACGGCGGTTCGCATCGACGCCGCAGCGACGACGCGCCGCTGACGCTCGCGGCGACTGGCAGATCGCCGCCTGGCTCATGCCCAGGGTCCCGACCGCTCGAGGGACTCCACTTGCACGGGGCGCGATAGAAGGCGCAAGTCTCATGCCAAACAGGATTGACTTGCATACCACTAATCCCGGATTATTCATGGCCAAACACTAGCCCGAAGCGCAAGCGAGGGACTGCCAACGAGTTGCCCTCGCTTGCGCGTCGGGCTAGGGCTTGCCCCGCAGGCCCGCCTTCATCGCGCCGATGACGGTGCGGAGGGCCTTGATCCGGGCGAAAAGCTTGCAGTTGGCCTCCAGGATCGTCCAGGGGGCGTGGGCGGTGCTCGTGCGCTCGAGCATCTCGGCGACGGCCGGCTCGTAGCGGGGGCGCTTCTCGCGGTTCCGCCAGTCCTCGTCGGTGATCTTCCACTGCTTGTACGGCGTCTGCTGCCGCTCCTGGAACCGGCGAAGCTGCTCGGCGGCGTCGATCTGGAGCCAGAACTTCACGACCACCGTGCCGAAATCGGCCAGTTGCCGCTCGAAGTCGTTGATCTCCCCGTAGGCCCGCTTCCACTCGGCCTCGGTGCAAAAGCCCTCGACCCGCTCGACCAGGACCCGGCCGTACCACGTGCGGTCGAAGATCGTGATGTGGCCGGCCTTCGGCACGTGCTCCCAGAACCGCCAGAGGTAGTGATGGGCCTTCTCCCAGTCGCTGGGGGCGGCAATGGGAATGACCTCGTAGCCGCGGGGATCCAGGCCGCGGGTAAGCCGCTTGATCGCCCCGCCCTTGCCGGCGGCGTCCCAGCCCTCGAAGAGGATCACGGCGGGGACGCGAGCCAGGTATAACTCGTGCTCGATGTGGAAAAGCTGTTTCTGGAGCCGCTTGCTCTGGTGCTCATACTCGTCACGTTCCAAGGCAAGGCTCAGGTCGACGCGATCCAGGAGCGTCGTCGAAGGTACAAGCGGAACGGTTGCCGGCGTCCCGCCGGGGGCCGGCGCTCCGGCGGGCGACGAAGGCGCCGGTGTCTTATCAGGCCGAGCAGTTCCGTGGCGGGCCAATGCCCCGCGGACCGCGTCAATCGTTGCTCGAAATGCCTTCAACCGTGCGAAGCGTCGATCCGCGGCCTCCAGGACAGTCCAGGGGGAGTCGGCGGCAGTGGTGCGCTCGATCATTTCTTCAGCCGCGTCGAGCCACGCGTCGTAGCGGCGGTGTTGGCGGCGTTCGGCCTTCCCGACCTGCCAGGCCGTGGCCCGATGGCTCCGGAGCCGCTTGAACCGCTGCTTCTGCTCCCGGCGGCTGATGTGCAGCCAGAACTTGAGGATGATCGCCCCCTGGTCGGTCAACTGGCGCTCGAACTCCCGGATGTCCTCGAAGGCCTGCCGCCACTCGTGCGGGCCGGCCGTCCTATCGAGGCGGTCGGCCAGCACGCGGCGATACCAGGAGTGGTCGAAGATGGCCCAACTACCGGCGGCGGGCAGGAGGTTCCAGAACCGCCACATCCAGGGGTGGCGCCGCTCGGTTTCGTTGGGGGCGAAGATGGGGTGGACCTTGAACCCGCGGGGGTCCAGCGCCTGGGTTAGGCGGTTGATGAGCGTGCCCTTGCCGGCGGCGTCCCAGCCCTCCAGGACGAGGATGACCGGCGCCCCGGCGGCCCGGGCCTCCCGTTGGCACTGGCCCAACTGGATTTCCAGGTCGGGGAAGACCGCCTCGTACTCCTCTTTCGTCACGCGCTGGTCGAGATCGACGAGTTCGAACATGGGAACCTCCCGGTTCTAGCGGTCCGGCACAGCTAAACTGTCGCTTTGAGTACGTTTAGCGGGCGGGCTTGCCCGCCGAGTGTATCGTGGGCCAACCGCGGCGGGCAAGCCCGCCCGCTAAACTGCGAGGGGTGCCCGTCAACGCGACATTCTAATTGTGTCGCCCTACCAAGGACCACTCAATGTTAGCCCGCGATACCCGGCGGGGCAATCGTTACGGCCCTATTGCACCGCCGATTTCGCCGTTACAATACGGGCATCATGCAGGTCCCCGATGACGTCCTTCAGATCCGCCGCTGCCCGGCGATGGAACAGGCCACGCTGGTGCTGGCCTTCTCGGGCTGGATGGACGGCGGCAATGTTTCGACCGGCACCGTCGAGCGGCTGGTCCACCTGCTGGAGGCGAAACCGTTCGCCCAGATCGACCCGGAGCCCTTCTACATCTACAACTTTCCCGGGCCGATGGAGGTGGCGGCGCTGTTCCGCCCGCACGTCGAGATCGAGGACGGCCTGATCAAGAGCTTCAACATGCCGTCGAGCGTGTTCTACGTCCACGAGAGTGCCCGGTTGATCCTGTTCGTGGGCAAGGAGCCGAACTTGCGGTGGCGGACGTTCGGGGAGTGCATTTTCCGGCTGGCGCACCGGGTGGGGGTGCGGCGGATCCTGTTCGTCGGCTCGTTCGGCGGCTCGGTGCCGCACACCCGCGAGCCGCGGATGTTCATCACCTGCTCCGACGCGAGCCTTCTGCCGGAGATGGACCTCTACGGCGTTCGCCGCCACACGTACGAGGGTCCCGGCTCCTTCACGACGTACCTGATGCAGGAGACCGCCTCGGAGGGGTTCCCGATGGTGTCGCTGGTGGCCGAGATCCCCGGCTACTTGCAGGGCACCAATCCGTTGAGCATCGAGGCGGTCACCCGGCGGCTCGCGAAGATCCTGAAGCTCCCGCTGGAACTCGATTCGCTGCGGATGGCCAGCACCGAATGGGAGCTCCAGATCTCCAGCGTCATCGAGAACGATAACGACTTCGCCGAGAAGGTGCGGCAGTTGGAGCAGGAGTACGACAACGACCTCCTGGAACGGGGGTCGGAGGAGGCATAGCCTTACAGGAAAATGCGTTCCACTGTTGTGG
>JBEKCP010000606.1:0-3618 GCA_050014815.1 Thermoguttaceae bacterium
GGTTGCGGGTTTGGGCGTCGAACTCTGCCTGTCGCGCGTAGATATCCACCTGTTGCGCGTCCAGGTTCGTCTGCCGCGCGTCCAACTCCGCTTGCCGCACGTCCAACTCCGCCGCCCGGGCGTCCAGTTGCTCGATGTGCGCGGCCTGTTCGGCCGTCAGCGAGCCCCGCTGGGCTTCCCATTGCTGTCGCTCGTTTGCCAGCGCGATGTGCCCGGTTTCAAGCTCCGCTTGAAGGGCTTCGACCTTCGCCCGAAGGGCCTCGATCTCCGCAGTCCGAGTGTCCAGTTCGCGCCGGGTCTCGGTTCGCTCCACTTCCCAGTCGATGCTTGAGGCGCCTGGGACTTCGAGCACCTCGAAGTCCACGGTGCCGACGCTCAACTGGTCTCCGGCAGCAAGGGGTGCATCGGCGAACGTTCGGCCGTTAAGGCGGGTGTCCGGACCCCAACGGCGAACGAGCGTATGTCGCTTCCCCCGGAAGATAAGGCAGTGGAGCGGCCCGACACCCGGAGCGCAGATCCGCAAGGTGCAGTCCGGCCGGGACCCGATGGTACACTTGGCCGACCGCAAGCGAACGACTTGCCCGTCCCGGGCGGTGCCGCGGACCCGCAGAACCAATTCGCCCCCGGCGGTGTCAAACAGGGACTTGGCAACGGCGGTTTGGACCATGGAGGCATTTACCTTGCATCCGGCGGCCGGTCAATACGGAGGAGATGGATTGCCAACCGGCGGTGACAATAGAGAAAAAGGGCTGATGCTATGTGTCGGTTTTGTCGATTATCCGTTAGCGACATGCGAGCCGCAGCCGTCCGTGCGTGCCGGCCTGGCCCGGGAGAACCAGAACACGCGTTCCCCCTAGGTGTCCGGCTGAGACGGCCGGTACCCATGCTAAAGGATCAGGGTATCCACGACATCCGAAGTCGTTGTGAAAAAAGGAGTTAAGCACTGGCGTCCGAAGGGGTCGCCGGCTGCCACGATTATTCGAGTTTTTTTGACCCTTACCTGTGTTATTCGCGTAGTATAGTTTGGTTGCTCGATGGCGGCGTGTGGTCTTGTCTGGCCGCCGCGGGCAGCCACCGGAACAAGGTTTTTTCAAGAAGAGGGGGGTTCGACAACGGCTACACTTGAAGGGGGGCAACCTTCAGTGCGGCCCGGAGCGGACACCGAGGTGAGATCCGTATGAGCCGCAAAGACGCGATTCTGAGCATGCGCCAGGTCCTCGTCAAACGGCGCGACGCCCTGCGCCAGGCCCTGGCAGGCGACTTGAGCCTGTTGAAGGAACTCCGGGCGCAGACTTCGGGGGACATGGTCGATGCCGCCCTGGACTCGGTCCAGGATGAGATCAGCTCGCAACTGGCCGAAGTGGAAAGCCGGGAGTTGATGCGCATCGAGTACGCCCTCGAGCGGATGCGCAACGGGCATTTTGGCAATTGCGAGGGCTGCGGGACCAACATCCCGATGGCCCGACTCAATGCCCTGCCCTATGCCACCCTCTGCATCAAGTGCCAACGCGATGCGGAACGCCAGGGCGGCCCGGCCGGCGGCCCGGCCGAAGTCGACTGGAGCCGGCTCCTCGACAGTTCGTCGGGCGACGCCGACCTGTCGATCAACGACATCGAGTTGGACGTCTCCTGACCGAGCGCGTGATCGGCCGGTTGTGCGGCATGTAGGCCGCACACGCCGGGCACCATCCGCAGGATGGTCGCGGCAATCCGGCGCACGGAGTGTGCCGGCTGCATTGAGGATCATGGTGCAAAGCGAAGATGGGACGGTTTCTCTTCCCCGACTCCCGCGGCGGACGGCGCACGAGGGTCCGGTGCCTCACGGCCGCCGTGGCGTGGCTGGGAGTGTGGGCCTCCTGCCTTGCCCAGGGTCCGGCCCAATCGGGTGAGCCGGCAGCCGCGCCCGGCGCGCTGGAGCGGACAGGCCCCGTCTCGCCCGAAAAACGCGCCGAGCTCCAGCGGCTGCTGGACCAGCACGCCCCGGCCCTCCAGTCCCAGGCCATCGTCCTGAAGACGGTCGCCAAGCTCGTCGGGCCGACGGTCGTCCACATCGAGGCCGAGTCGCCCCAGGCCAGCGCCGAGTACAATCGCGGCCGCCGCATCGAAGAGGCGGGCTCCGGGGTCATCATCCAGTCGGGCGGCAAGTTCTACGTCCTGACCAACCGCCACGTGATCCGCTCGGCGGCCCCCGAGTCGATCCGGATCAAGCTCCATGACGGCCGGGAGCTCCACCCGTCGCGGGTCCTGGAAGACCGGGAGATGGACGTTGCCGTGCTGCCGCTGGCCGCCCCGAACCTGGTGGCCGCCTCCCTGGGCGACAGCGACCGGCTGGAGATCGGCGACTTCGTGCTGGCGGTGGGAAGCCCGTTCGGCCTGAGCCACTCGGTCACGTTCGGCATCATCAGCGCCAAGGGGCGGCGCGACCTCCACCTGGACAGGGCCGGGCTGCGGTTCCAGGACTTCCTGCAGACCGACGCCGCCATCAATCCCGGCAGCAGCGGCGGCCCCTTGTGCAACCTCCGCGCCGAGGTCGTCGGCATCAACACGGCCATCGCCACCGACTCCGGCCACAACGAGGGGATCGGCTTCTCCATCCCGATCAACATGTTCATGGGCGTCGCCCGCCAGTTGATCGAGACGGGGAAGGTGGTTCGGGCGTTCCTGGGCGTGACTCTCGACCACAAATTCGGGCCGGCGACGGCCGTCGAGATCGGCCTGCCCGGCCCGATGGGCGCCCGCGTGACCGCCATTACGCCCGGCTCGCCGGCCGAGGCCGTCCGGTTGCAGCCGGGCGACGTGGTGCTGGAAATCGACGGAATCAGGATCGAGGACGACGCCCACCTGATCAATCTCGTCAGCCTGATCCCGGTCGGCAAGAAGGTCCCGCTGGTGATCTTCCGCGGCGGCAAGGCGCTCTCCATCCCCGTCGAGCTCGCCGACCGCAGCAAGTTCGGGTCGTAACCGGATTTCTCCGCGGCGCGGTATAATGTCTCTATGGATGATGCCGGTTCGCCGCGGGCCCGACCCGAGTTGCTGGCCCCGGCAGGCGATTGGGATAGTGCCCGGGCGGCCGTGGAAAACGGCGCCGACGCCGTCTACTTCGGCCTGCAATCGGGGCTGAACGCGCGGGCAAGGGCCGCCAACTTCCTGCCGGAACAATTGCCCGAGTTGATGGAATACCTCCACCGCCGCGGCGTGCGGGGGTACCTGACGCTCAACACCCTCGTCTTCCCGGACGAGCTCGGCCTGCTGGAGCAGGCGGTGCGTGCGGCGGTCGTTGCGGGCGTGGACGCCGCGGTGATGCAAGACCTGGGGGCGGTCCGGCTGACCCGCACCCTGGCCCCCGATTGGCCCATCCATGCCTCGACGCAAATGTCGCTCACCAGCGGCGAGGGGATCCGGGCGGCCGAGTCGCTGGGGATCGGCCGGGTCGTGCTGGCCCGGGAACTCTCGCTCGATGATATCCGCCAGATCCGCGGCCAGACGCGGCTGGAGTTGGAGGTGTTCGTACACGGGGCGCTCTGCATGAGCTACTCGGGGCAATGCCTGGCGAGCTTCGCCCTGGGCGGCCGGAGCGGCAATCGCGGCTGCTGCGCCCAACCGTGCCGCCTGCCTTAC
>JBEKCP010000607.1:0-3597 GCA_050014815.1 Thermoguttaceae bacterium
CCTCCCTCCGCCGCCAGGTTGCGAAGCCGCAAGCGGTTGCGGCGGCCCTTGACCGCGGCGGGGGCCGGGGCGAAGATACGGGCATGGATGCCCCGACGCTCCTCTCCCCCGAGGTACTGGCGAAGCTGGAAAAGCTGGAACTCGTCAGCCGCAAGATATTCCGCGGCCGGATGAAGGGCGAACGCCGCAGTCCCAGGAAGGGCCAGAGCGTCGAGTTCGCCGACTTCCGCAATTACGTCCCGGGCGACGACCTGCGGTTCGTCGATTGGAACACCTACGCCCGGCTCGAGCGGCTCTTCCTCAAGATGTTTCTCGAGGAAGAGGACCTGCACTTTTTCGCCCTGATCGACACGAGCCGCTCGATGGATTTCGGCGAGCCGACGAAGCTCCGGCTGGCCCTCCAGCTCGCGGCGGCGTTGGGGTTTGTGGGCCTGGTGCGCGGCGACCGGGTGAAGATCGAGACGCTCGGCCAGGCCGCCGGCGCCCCCGTCTTCCGCGGCCGCCGGAGCCTCTGGCGGATGCTCGGGCACCTGGAGGGGATCCAGTCCGGCCCGGCCGTCCCGCTGGCCGACGGGGTCAAGAGCTTCTGCGTCCGCAACTCGGGTCGCGGCATCGTCGTGCTCCTCACGGACCTGATGGACAAGGCCGGCTACGAGTCGGCCCTGCGGTACCTCGTCTCCCGCGACATGGACGTCTACGTGATCCACATCCTATCGGCCGAGGAGCTCGATCCGGACCTCCAGGGCGACCTCCGGCTGCTGGATTGCGAGGACTCGGACGCGGCGGAGATCACTGTTACGCCGACGCTCCTGGAGCGGTACAAGCGGACGTTGGCGGCGTTTGTCGACGAGGCCCGGCAGTTCTGCACCCGCCGCGGGATCGCCTATCTCCTGGCCCGCAACGAGGTCTCGGTCGACGACCTGGTCGGCGGCTATCTGCGGACCCGGGGACTGGTGCGATAAGCTGGCTGGGCGAGGTTCAGCCGCCTCCCTTGCGTGGGCGTGTCCGGTCGGTTACATTGTGATGCGCGGGGATCACGTTACCCCGCAAGTTGGGGTGAGGTTAAGGAAAGTCAATACGATGAGAATCCAATCCATAGAAGCGAACAACTTCAAGTCGCTGGTGGACTTCAAGCTGGACTTGGTGAAGTTCAATTGCCTGATTGGACTCAACGGTTCGGGCAAATCCACTGTTCTGCAGTTCATCGACTTCCTGTCGCAGTTGGTCCGGGGCGACGTGAAGGGGTGGCTGGGTGAAAGGCACTGGAAATCGGGCGACCTAAAATCTAAGCTTACTTCGAAGAAGAACATCAAGTTTTTTGTTCGGTTTGCGAACCCGGACGGAGCTCCAACTGGACACTGGGAGGCTACTTTCAGCCCATCGTCAAATCGCTGCATCAAAGAACGCTTCGACCTGGGGGGCGTCGAACTTAAGGCCAGCAGGGACAGCGTCGTGATCAAGAAGCCGACGAGCCAGAGAGCATTCATCCCGTTCGATTACGAGGGTTCGGTGCTGTCGGCGTTTAAGGAAGAGCTGCTACCACCGTCGATCCTTGAGTGCAAAAAGTTCCTGTACGATGTCAAGTCCCTTGACCTGCTCGATCCTGAGCATTTGCGGTATCGAACCAAGGAATCATCGGGAACTCTTGGCCTTGGCGGGAAGAACCTTTCAGCATTTGTACACGAGATGAGCGACCAGAAACGGCAGAAGCTGGTCGCCAAGCTCAGGATCGCCTACCCGCAGCTCCAGGGGGTTCATGCCAAACCGATTCAATCAGGCTGGAAACAGATTGAGATCAGCGAAAGCTACGAGGGGTCGGAGCCGGGGTTCTTTCCGTCGTTAACCACCGAAGCTCGGCACGTCAACGATGGTATGCTTCGCCTCATGGCGATCTTGGCAGAGCTTCAGAGTGAGCATCGCTTCGTCCTATTTGATGAGATCGAAAATGGGATCAACCCGGAGCTCGTGGAATTCGTCATCGACAACCTCGTCAACGCAAGTCAGCAAGTGTTGGTCACCACGCATAGCCCGATGATCCTGAACTACCTCGACGACCAGACCGCCACGGCGGGGGTGATTTACTTGTACAAGACTCCACAGGGTCACACGAAGTCGATTCCCTTCTTCTCGATCCCGTCGCTGGCAAAAAAACTGACGGTCATGGGACCGGGCGAGGCCTTCGTCGATACGAACCTCACGCAGTTGGCCAGCGAGATCGCAGAAATGGCTGCGGAGGAAGCCTGAAATGTACTTCCTCCTCAGCGGAGAGGGTCCGCGCGACATGGGCGTCGGGACCGGCGCAGCGGTGATCTGCGAGGGCGAGGACTACTTGTACGGCCCAATGGCCGTTATTACGGACCATATTGTGGAACAACATGACCACTACTCGTTACTGGATGCTCAATGCTGTGGATTTGTGTCAGAGCATCATCTCGCCGCCAGAGCAGGCGAGCTGAAAGCTGCGAAGAAATCGCTTCGGCTGCCCGGCGTCAAACAGCCGAAAGAGACACGCTACTTTTTCAACAATGCACGAGTACTGGCGAGGATTGCAGGAGAGAAGCAGGTTCTCCGAAACGATGACGTGGTTGCAGTCCTGTTCCGAGATTCGGACGACACGGCCTCTGCTGGGCGGGGCCTCTGGGACGACAAAAACAATTCCATAATCCACGGCTTCGGGGAAGAGGGATTTGCCAAAGGGGTCCCAATGGTCCCGAAACCCAAGTCGGAGGCCTGGTTGATCTGCGGAATAACCGGCAATCCGAATCACGAGGGGACAGCACTTGAGGACTGGTCTGGGAACGACAAGTCACCGAACTCACTCAAAGGTGCGTTGGAAAGGCTCATCGGCCAGGAGCCGTCCAGGGAGTTGTTATGCGAACTGCTTCGGGACGGCACGGTCGATTGCCAGAAGATCGATCTGCCGAAATTCAGGGCGTTCCGAGACAGATTAAGGTCCGTCTTGTAGTGTGCCTGTTCCAAGCGATGTAGTTGGCGGCAGGAGATCGACATGGGAAAGACCAAGACCCGGCCCTACGACGCCGCGGAGTATTTGGAAACCGAAGAGGACATGGCGGCTTACCTCCAGGCCGCTTTTGAAGAAGGCGATCCTGCGCTTGTGGTGCATGCCCTGGGAAACATTGCCCGCGCACGCGGCATCTCTCAGATTGCGCGGGCAACGGGGCTTCGCCGCGAGAGCCTTTGCAAAGCACTGTCCCCGGAGGGCAATCCGGAGTTTGCGACGGTGCTCAAGGTGGTCAAGGCACTGGGCATCAAGCTCTATGCCGAGCCGTCGCATGCCCAATGACAACCGCAGGGTGGGGCGATCGCAGCGAGCCCCACCACAAGGATTTGCCCGAAAATGGTGGGGCTCGCTGCGCTCGACCCACCCTACACCCTGGTGCGGTAAACCATGTGGCCCAGCTTCAGCAACATGTTGACCTGGTGGCAGTGGGCGATGGTGGCGGCGGTGCCGGCGGCCATCGTGGCACTGTATTTTTTGAAGCTGAAGCGGCGGCCGGTCGAGGTGCCCAGCACCTACCTGTGGCACAAGTCGGTCGAGGACCTGCACGTCAACGCGATCTGGCAGCGGCTGCGGCG
>JBEKCP010000608.1:0-3590 GCA_050014815.1 Thermoguttaceae bacterium
GTTGCCGCTGGTCGCCACGCCGTCGGTCAGCAGGATGATCGTGCGGTCGGCGCAGGTCCGCGCGCGGCTGCCCGTCAGCTCGCCCTGCGCCAGCGACAGTCCGGCCTCGATGTTCGTGTCGCCCAGCAGCGCTTTCTGCCCCCAGGCGTTCATGGCGGTGGTGATCGAGCCGAGGTTCGACGTGAGCTGGACGTCGAGCGACGCTTCCGTCGCGCTGTAGCTGCCGAAGCTGTAGGTCTCCGCGTAGGTGACCAGCGCCACGTGGACGTCCAGGTTTCGCGCCTGCAGCGTGCTGATGAAACTGTTGACCGCCGCGGTCAGCGACGCCCAGCGGCTGGCCGTGGCGCTGGGCGGCAGGAAGTAGCACTGCAGCGGCGAGGCGGTGGTGGCGACATCGGACGGATAGACGAACTCGTTGGCGCTGAGGTCGAAGGCCATCGAAGCCGAGCGGTCCAGCACCAGCACGATGTCGTGGCTGATCCGCGTCGCCACGGAGACCTGCTGCGTGGTGAAGGTGCTGACGGGCATGTACGCGCCGATCAGCAGGTTCGGGCTCACGGTGCCGGTCACCTGCACGCTGTTGGTGGGCGTGCCCCCCGCCGTGAAGACGTAGACGCCGCTGCCGTTCTTGACCGAGTTGCCGAAACTGATGTTGGAGCTGGAAAAACTCACCGCCTGGCCGGCGACGGGGTTGTTGCCCGCCACCGAGTTGGCGAACGTGCAGGCGCTCGTCTGGCTGTTCGTCGCGCCCACGTTCACCAGCGCGGCCTTCGCGGCCGAATCGCAGGCGATGCGGAGCTGCGTGCGCGTCAGCTCCATGTAGGCCACGTTCACGGCGAAGGCGGCCAGCAGGACCAGGACGGGAAGCGACACCGCGATCAGGGCGACGATCGCCCCGCGCCGCGCGCGGCGCGACCGGCGGGTGTTCTTCTTGGCCGGGGACATGGCGCCTCCCTCCTCTCATTCCATAATCAGCGTCGCCTGCGCATTGATCGTAATCGAGGTGCCAATGACGTACGACGTGATGAGGTTCTGGTTCAGCGGGGCGGAAATCGACACGGTCACCCGGTCTTGCGGGTTGGCTGCGGCAAGGCTCTCCGCCTGCCCCGTGGAGGCATTGTAGGCCTGCACGGTCACCTGCCCGCCTTGTACGCCGAGCTGCGTGAGCAGCGAGTTGCACAAGGTGGTGACGGCGGTGCTCGTTGCAGCCGTCGCGGACGAGGTGGTGGGGCGCGTCGCCACGCGCGCCCCCTCGTAGGCCACCGAGTACATCCGCGTCCGCACGTAGACGACGTTGCAGACCTCGATGGCGCCCAGCGCCAGGGTGATCAGGAAGGGCATGCACAATGCCAGCTCGACCGCGGCTATGCCGAGGCGGCTCCGCGGACCGGCTGAATCCGGCCGACCCGATTTCCACTTCCCCTGGCGTGGTTGCATGGTGCCCCGACTGTCTTTCGACGAAGTCGTCCCCCGTGGCATGCCCCGGACCGGGATTTGGCCCGGCGCACGCCTCACTTCGGCAGGGTCGCGGAATTCCGCCAAAGGCTGGCGTTGGTGGTCCCCACGTCGATGACTATGACGACGTCGTTGTAGTCGCCGTCGCCGCCGCCGTACAGGTCCTCGAAGCCCACGATGATGTAATTGCTGTTGGGCGGGAAAAAGGCGACCATGTGCTGGTACTTGTCGGCGTTCGCGTTCGGATCGTTGTAGAAGGTGTAGCCTGACGGAACATTCCCGCTGCTGTTCAGATTCGACATGAAGACCAGCGACAGTTGCTGGCCCGCGTTGACGGTCGGCAATTGCACGAAGTCGCCGGGGAGCAACGGGCAAAACTGGGTTCGTTGTCCGTTGGTCTGTTTGTTCGAGAAGTTGTTCAAGTAGTAGGAATTCGCGCTGGGGAACACGGTGTAGTTGGTTCCCGCGGGCGGCTTTCCGTTCGGGGCAGTCGCGGTGCCGATCGTGACGCCCAGGGCATCGGTGTACGCACCGCCGTTCGACATGAAGTAGATTCTCGGCGCGTAAGCGGCGAAGAAGTATAACCGTTGCGGGTCCAATTTGCATTGGTTGGCCTGGGCGAAGGCGATTCCTTCCTTGAGGGAACCGGCGGTGTACGTTTGGAAGCCTGGCAGGACGGCCATGAAGGCCTGGGCCTGCGCATCGCATCCCTTCACCTGGACCTGGGCGGCCAGCGACCACCCCAGCGGCCTGTAAGTGGACTGCACGGAAGCATACGTGGCCCCCATGGCCGCAGCCGCCATGCAGTTCAACAGTCCCAGCCCCAACCACCATCTCAAGTGTCGCACGTTCATGGTTTGCCGTCCTCCCCGAAGTGGAATGTCTCGATTGAATCATGCGGCCTGCGATGCGCCGCAAGAAGAGGTTCTCAATAGAACCCTAGTTCATGGATAGCAAATGTCAAATCCCGTGCCGGCGGCCGGCAGGCAACCGGCCCACACGGCTTCCCGATCCGCGGCGGGTTGACGGCGGCGCGCCGGCCGGGTAGGTTATGACTCCATGAAAGCCGTCATTCTTGCCCGCGGACTCGGAAAACGCATGCGGCGCGACGACGACGCGGCCGCGTTGGACCCGCGGCAGCGGGCCGTGGCCCAGAGCGGCGTGAAGGCGATGATCCCGATCGGCCGGCCGTTCCTGGACTACGTGCTCTCCTCGCTGGCCGACGCCGGCTGCCGCCGCGCGTGCCTGGTGGTCGGGCCCGATCACCAGGCCATCCGGCAGCACTACGCCGAGTGCCGGCCCCGCCGGTTGTCGATCGAGTTTGCCGTGCAGCAGGAGGCCCGGGGCACCGCGGACGCCGTCCGCGCCGCCGAGCCGTTTGCCGCGGGCGACCCCTTCCTGGCGATCAATTCGGACAATTACTACCCGCACGAGGCCCTGGCGGCGCTCTGCGGGGCGAGCGGCCCGGCCGTAGCGCTCTTCGAGCGCGAGAGCCTGGTGGCCGGCGGGAACATCCCGCCGGAGCGGGTCTCGCGATTCGCCGTCGCCCAGCGGGACGAGCAGGGGTTCTTGAAGCGGATCATCGAGAAGCCGGACGAGGCAACCTTGGCTTCGCTGCCGCAGCCGATCTACGTGAGCATGAATTGCTGGCGGTTCGGCCCGGCGATCTTCACCGCGTGCCGGGCGATCGGCCCGTCGCCCCGCGGCGAATGGGAACTTACCGACGCCGTGCAATACGCCATCGAGGTCCTCGGCGAGCGATTCCGCGTGATGGAAGTTCGCGGCTCGGTGCTCGACTTGACCAGCCGGAGCGACATTGCGGCGGTGGCCGCCCACCTGGCGGGCCGGAAAGTCGACTTCTGAATCACTCGGGCAAGAGTTGGCGGGCGCGGGCCAGGTCGAAGCGGGCGCCGGCGGCGGAAAAGAGCTCGCAGGCGCGGGCGAGGCAGGCCTGCCGCTCGGGATGGCCCGCGGGCAGACGCCGCCCGATCTCGAATTGCGCAAGCCCCTCTTCATAGGGCATTTTCAAGCGGATTGCGGCCCGGATGCACGCCTTCCACGCCTTCATCGCCGCCTTGGGCCTCTTTTCGAGCCAGGCGGCCCCGCCGTGGCACCACCGGGCGCTGGGGGAGCCC
>JBEKCP010000609.1:0-3587 GCA_050014815.1 Thermoguttaceae bacterium
GCCCCCCGACCCGCTTTGCGGGTGCCCCGCCTGACCCCTGTCCCCTGTCCCCTGCCCTTCGGCCGCGTCGCCGCCAATCCGCGAGGTGATGATCTTGCCGGTCCGCTGGAGGATCTCGCGGAGCCGCTGCCGCAAATCGGCCCGCTCGCTGAACTGCTCGGCCAAAATATGCCCCGCCCCCAACAAGGCATCGGCGGCGGTGGGGACTTGGCGGTCCGGATTGGCGAAATCGCGGGCGCGGGCATCCAGGTCGGCAGCGGCGGGGGCCGCATCGAGGATCTCCCCGGCCAATTCTTCCAGGCCGCGGGATCTCGCCAGCGTTGCCAGCGTCTGCTTCTTGGGCTTGTACGGCAGATAGAGGTCTTCCAGCCGCTTGGTCGAGGTGGCGGCGAGGATCTGCTTTTCCAGTTTCTCGGTAAGTTTCCCCTGGGCCTCGATCGACCGGAGGACAGTTTGCTTCCGGTCGGCCAGTTGCCGCATCTTGGTCAGCCGGTCCTGGATCTGACGGATCTGCTCCTCGTCGAGCCCGCCCGTGTGGTCCTTGCGATACCGGGTGATGAAAGGGACGGTATTCCCCTCATCCAGGAGCTCCACAACCGCCTGGACCTGGCGGAGGGGAAACTCCAGGGAACGTGCGATGTGCCGCAAGTCGATCGTTACCGTGCTGGCCATAAGCAATCAGCGGATGCCGGGGAGGTTTCAATTGGCCCGGCTATTCCGCATTCTCTAAGCGTCCGGCTCTCAGGGCACGCCATACCCCCTAATAGCATGGTCGGACAGAGTTGCGACGTCTCGCTTTCGGAAACGTATCACTACTCTCCGCGCACGGTATAAAAGGGCCGGCGGGCAAAAGCCATATTTTCCCTCAAATAGATCAAACCCGCAAGACGCCTCTTGCCGATACTAGGGGCAACAGAAAGGGCGGGCACATGCGCCGCGGGCCCGGAGGGAAAAAGGGGACAGTCCCCATTTGTGCGAAGCACCCTTCGGGCCGTTCCGGCAAATGGGGACAGTCCCCTTTTTCCGGGCAATCGCGGCGGACAAGGAAGTCCCATCGCAAGAAGGAGTCTGTGCCATGCGTCCTAATCACCTCCGCGTATATTACGGCCCGCAGGACGAAGCGGCAACCGTCGCCCTGGCGGAAAGCCGCGTCCAGCCCCAAACCGTAGCAGTCCCCCTGATGGAAGTCCTTCCCCTGCTGGCGGACGCCGTCCAGTCGGAGCGGACGTGGCTGCGGGACTTCGCCGAGGACGAAGTGACGATCTCCACGGACCTTTACGAGGTCCTCTTAGCTTACCAGCATTACCGCCGCCCGTCGGCCTGAGCGGAAATGTGAATCGCAATTCTTCGCCGTCAGGACCGCAACCGGGAGACACTCCGCCGCGGATCTCCGAGTTGATCGACAAGATCAGGGAGTCCGCCGACAAGCTGGCCAAGGATCATACCAGCCGGGGTGATCTGAAGATCCTCAGCCGGACGCTGCAGGAGTTGCGATACGCCTTCAAGGTCTTCAGCCCCTATCGCACCTCCCGCAAGGTAACCGTCTTCGGCTCCGCCCGGACGCTCCCCCATCAACCGGCGTACCGCCAGGCGGTCGAGTTCAGCCGGCAGATGGCCCGGAACCAGTGGATGGTGGTTACCGGGGCGGCCAGCGGCATCATGGAGGCGGGGCACTTCGGCGCCGGCCGGGAGCATGCGATGGGGCTGAACATCCTGCTGCCCTTCGAGCAGGCGGCCAACCGGTTCATCGCCGGCGATCCCAAGCTCGTACACATGAAGTACTTCTTCACCCGGAAGCTCATGTTCGTCAAGGAAACGGACGCCATCTGCCTCTTGCCCGGCGGGTTCGGCACGCTCGACGAGGGACTCGAAGTGCTCACGCTCCTGCAAACCGGCAAGCGCGACATGATTCCCGTAGTCCTGTTGGACGAGCCCGGGGGCGACTACTGGGCAGCCTTCCGCGAGTTCGTCCGCGGCCAGTTGATCAGCAAGGGAATGGTCGGCCCCGAGGACGAGAATCTCTACCGGTTGACCGACCGCGTGGACGAGGCGATCGAAGAGATCCTCGGCTTCTACCGCGTCTACCACAGCATGCGTTACGTACACGGGAAGCTGGTCTTGCGGCTGACGCGTTCGCCCGGCGCGGAACTCCTGGCAACGATCCGCACACAGTTCTCCGACATCCTGGCGGCCGGCGACTTCGAGCTGAGCAACCCCTTGCCTGAAGAGAAAGACGAAAGCCTGCTGGCCAAACTGCCCAGGCTGGTCTTCCATTTCAACCGCCACAACTACGGAAGGCTGCGGCAATTGATCGACTGCCTGAACAGAGGGGCTAGGGATTAGGGATTGGGGATTAGCGAAGAAGGCGGAGGAGACAAGCTCACATGCTAGATTTCCAATCCCTAATCCCTAATCCCTAATCCCTCCCGCCCCGGGATCGTCTCGCCGCGGACCAGGTCCTCGAAAGTCTGACGGCTGCGTATCTGGCATGCCTGGCCGTCCTGAATCAAGACCTCGGCGGCCAGCGGGCGGCCGTTGTAGTTCGAGCCCATGACGAAACCGTACGCCCCGGCGCACTCGATCACGACGAAATCGCCGACGTCGGCCTCGGGCAGGCATCGAGGCAAGACGTAGCCGCCCTCGCTCTGGGTGAAGATGTCGCCCGATTCGCACAGCGGGCCGCCGACGATCACCTCCCGCATTGTGGGCCCCGCGGCCGCATCGCCAAAGGGGACAGTCCCATTTTCGCGACCATGCTTCGCATGGTGCCCGCGAAAATTGGGACAGTCCCCCGCGGCCCGCGCGATCGACATCGGGTGGTAGGCGCCGTACAGGATGGGCCGGGCAAGATTGTTGAAGCCGGCGTCCAGCAGGTAGAACCAGTGCTCGCCCTGCCGTTTGACGGCGCGGATCTCGGCTACCAGATAGCCGCTCTCGGCCACGAGGTAACGTCCCGGCTCGACTTCGAGGCGAACGCGATGGCCGAACCGGTCTTCGAGTCTTTTTCGGGCGGCATCCCAGACGGCAAAGTAGGCGGCCAGGTCGATGCGAGACTCCCCGTCCCGGTAGGGCACCGGCAGGCCGCCGCCGGCACTGATCGAAACGATTTGAGGGCCGACTCCGCCGGCCGCCTTTTCCATGGCCGCCGCGACCTCGGAGAGATGCGCAAGGTCGGTGCCCGAGCCGATGTGCATGTGCAGGCCGGTCACGCGAAGCCCGTGGCGGGCGGCTCGCTCGAGGCACTCGCCGATCTGCGTGTGCCAGATGCCGTGCTTCGACTGGTCGCCGCCCGTGTTGGTCTTCCGGCTGTGGCCGTGGCCGAAGCCGGGGTTGATGCGGAGCGTGATCTGGCGGCCGCCCAGGGGGACTGTCCCAATTTTCGTACCGACGAAAATGGGACTGTCCCCTTCAGCGACGGCGCAGCCCAGTTGGTCGATCATGTCGGCCGAGCCGCAGTTGACGTGGATGCGCCGGTCGACACACAGCGACAAGGCTTCGGCGTCGAAGATGTCGGCGGTGTAGACGATCTGTGGCGCAGCGGAGGCCCTCACCCCCGGCCCCTCTCCCAGAGGGAGAGGGGAGTCGAG
>JBEKCP010000610.1:0-3582 GCA_050014815.1 Thermoguttaceae bacterium
AGCCGCTCCCCGCTGGGCCGCCCCGACGGCCGGCGGCGAGACGTCCGCGGCCGACGCCGCGATGTTGGCGGCCAGCGTCCGCCTCCGCATTGAAGACGCCGACGGCCATTCCTGCGGCTCGGGCACGATCATCGCGTCCCGCGCGGGCGAGGCCCTGATCCTCACCTGCGGCCACATCTTCCGCGACAGCCAGGGCAAGGGACGCATCGAGGTCGATCTGTTCGGTCCGCAGCCGGCCAGCCGGATTCCCGGGCAACTGATAGGCTACGATTTGCAGCGTGACGTGGGCCTGGTGGCGATTCGCCCGCCCGTGGCGGTTACCGTGGCCCGCGTCGCCCCGAGCGGTTATTCGATTCGCCCCGATGATCCGGTGGCGAGCGTCGGGTGCAACAACGGCGACACCCCCACCATTCAGCGAAGCCACGTCATTTCGCTCGACCGGTTCCTCGGGCCGCCGAACATCCAGGTGGCGGGGCAGCCGATCGTCGGTCGCAGCGGCGGCGGGCTGTTCTCGGCCGACGGGCGGGTGATCGGCGTGTGCAACGCCGCCGATCCCGCCCAGCGGGAAGGGCTGTTTGCCGCTCTCGGAACGGTCCAGGCGGAGTTGGACCAGCGGGGGTTGGCATGGGTCTACGGGTCGCCCGGTCCGGCCGCTCCGCCTCGCAGCGAGTTGGCCGCGGTGGCGGGCCCGCCGGCAGGCTCGGAGCCCCCCGCGCCCCGCATACGGATGCCCACGCCCGCCGCCGATCCCGCCGGGGACGGTCCCAATTTTCGCGGGCCCGATGCGCAGCATGGTCGCGAAAATGGGACTGTCCCCCTTAGCGCAACCGCGACCACAGCCTCGAACGGGCTGGCCCCGGGCGAGCAGGCGGCGATGGCGGAGATCGAGCGCCGCGTCAGCGACGGGGCCGAGGTCGTCTGCATCATCCGCGACCCCCGCGATCCCCAGGCAAGGAGCCAGGTGATCCGCCTGGATCGGGCCTCGCCGGCCCTCGTCAATCAGCTATCGGCCGTCGGCCAGCCGGCAGACGCCCGCGTCGAAACCTCGCTGGCCATCCCGCGGTCGCACACGCCCATCCTCGAATGGGACATCCAGACCGGCTGGCAGCACCACGAGCCGCTTCCCCGCCCCGGCCCGTAAGGTCAGTTCCAGGTCCCCTCTCCCGCGTGCCGCAGCGGCACGACCGGGAGAGGGTTAGGGTGAGGGCGCGCCGGCAAGGATTCTGCCTTGCCCACCCTACCATTTGGCTCACCTTTTCTTCTTGCCGATCTTCGAGGCGATCCGGTTCTTCTCCATCTTTTTCCGCAGGTGGGCGAACTTGGTCGCCGGTTTGCGGGCCGTCTGCCGTCCTTTTCCAGGCATTGCAGGTCCTCCTGTTCATCCAAAGTCAGCCCGTGCGCGGATGGTGATACTCACAGCTCTCACACTCACCCTCCGCGATTCCATTTTCGTTCCGATTCGTTGGGGGCACAAGTGGCGATCGTACGCCGCGATCGTGCGCCTGCACGGGGATTAACCGCACGAGGAGATGGGGAAATGGGGACTGCCCCCCTTTTTCCCGTTGCCCCGAATCGGGAATTGTCGTATGCTGACCTTTTGCGGATTCCCAATCCGTTGCGGGTCTGCGATCCGGCCCAAGGATGGGGCCTGATTCTCCTCCTTTCTACACAGGAGCGACGCGAGGGCATGGAAGCTCGTCTGATCCGGACCGCCGCGATGGCGGCCCTCCTCCTGGCGGCGATGGGCGCTCGCTATCCCAGCGACAACTTCATCGTCGAGACGTCCGACCCGAGGCTCGCCGGCCAGATCGCCCAAGCGGCCGAGAAGTACCGCCACGACCTGGCGATCGACTGGCTTGGGGCTGCGATGCCCAACTGGTCGCAGCCCTGCCTGATGACGGTCCAGGTCGGTCCGCACCTGGGGGCCGGCGGCGCGACCACCTTCATGTTCGACCATGGCGAGGTGTTCGGCTGGCGGATGACGATCCAGGGGTCGGTCGAGCGGATCTTCGATTCGGTCCTCCCGCACGAGATCACGCACATGATCTACGCCAGCCATTTCCGCCGGCCGCTGCCGCGCTGGGCCGACGAAGGGGGCGCCACCAGCGTCGAGCATTCGAGCGAAAAGCAGAAACACCGCGCGATGCTCCTGGAGTTCCTCCGGACGGGCCGGGGCATCGCTTTCAACCAGATGTTCGCGATGACGGAGTACCCGCGGGACGTGATGCCCCTCTACGCCCAGGCCTACGCCCTGAGCGAGTACCTCATTCTCCGGGGAGGGCGGCGGAAGTTCGTGGAGTTCATGGACGAGGGCTTGCGCGACGGGCAGTGGCAGAAGGCCGTGGCGCATCATTACGGCATCGCGGATCTGGCGACGCTGCAGAACACGTGGGTGAACTGGGTCGCCCAGGGCTTCCCGGAGCCGCGGCCCGATCGCAACGTCCTGGCGGCGGCCGCAACTGTGCCCGTATCGCCGGGATCGGGCCCGGCTGACCGGCGAGCGCGACCGGAGCCGAACCTGATCTTCCGCATCCGCGACGGGGCGAATGCCGGCAGTGCGAAGCCGCAAGCGGCGGCCGCCGGATGGCAGCCGGCCGGGGCCTCGGCGATCCGGGCGCCGGCCGCGGTGGTCCCCGTCGCACCCTCGGGCTCGACGTCGGAACAGGTTACCCGGCCTCAGCAGCTCGAGCCATCGCGGCAGATCATCCTGGAGTGGGCCTCCGCGAGCCCGCAGTGAGACGTGCGAAGCCGCAAGCGGCTACCACGGCTGCGCGATCTGCTGGTCTTTGAGCCAGAATAGGACGAAGTGGAAGAAGACGGGGGCGGCGAAGCAGATCGAGTCGATGCGGTCCAAGAGTCCCCCGTGGCCTTCCACCAGCGTGCCGTAGTCGCGGACCCCGCGGTCCCGCTTGATGGCCGACAGCGTCAGGGAGCCGGCAAACCCCATCAGCGAGATCACCAGCGACATGGCGGCCGCCATCCACACGGGAAACGGCGTGGCCCACCAGAGAACGGCGCCCAGGAGCGTCACGCTGGCGGTGCCCCCCAGCAACCCTTCCCAGGTCTTCGTCGGATTGATCGTCGGGGCGATCACGTGCCGGCTGGGGATCTGCGACCAGGCGTACTGCAGCGCGTCGCTGAGCTGGACCAAAAGGACAAAGAAGAACAGCAGCCGGATCCGGGCGCCGGGGTCCGGGTCCGCCCCGGACTCCGGCGAGGGCAAGTGCAAGTTCAACGTCAGCAGGGCCGGGGCGTAGCTGAGGCAGTAGACGCACATCACCAGCCCCGCCTGGATCTTGGCCGTCCGCTCCAGGAATCGCTTGAAATCCCCCGCCAGCGCAATCAGCGCCGGGATCGACAAGAGCGCATAGACCGGGATCAAAATGCTATAGAGCGGATAGTTCTCCATCCCCACCAGGACGAACTGCAGCGGCGTGATCACGAAAAAAACCAAAAACAGCGTGCGGTGGTCGCCGGGCCGGGTCGGCGTCAGGGTGATGAACTCGCGGAGCGCCCAGAACGCCATCAGTCCGAACAGCACCACCGTGGCGGTCTGCCCGATGAAGAAGGCCGCGGCCAGGA
>JBEKCP010000611.1:0-3578 GCA_050014815.1 Thermoguttaceae bacterium
GATACGATGGTCGCGATGATGTCTTCGCGCGGCGAGCCCTTCAGGACATAGTCGGCGGCGCCCAGCGCGACTGCCCGCGCAATGTATGTCGGGTTGTCGTAGGTCGACAGCATGACGACCTTGCTCTCGGGCACCTTCGCCCGGAGCTTCTCCAACGTGGACAGTCCGTCGCCGTCCTCCATGCGGATGTCCAAGAGGACGATGTCGGGCTTGAGTTTCTGCGCCTGGCGGAGGGCTTCCTTACCATTTTCCGCCTCGCCGACGATCTCGATGTCGGTTCCGGCCAAGAGCGTTACCAGCCCGGTGCGAATGACCTGATGGTCATCACAAACAAGAAGTCGAATGCTCATCGCGGGTCTCCAGATAGCGTGGCTCCGTACCAGTTACGGAGGTTAATGTAATATCCTAATCTACTTTGGAGCCGGATGTAATCCCCCGAAAAAACGGTCTATCCCCCCCGAGATAGCGAGATTCCCAGTGGATTTTGTCGTAAGTGGAGGGGGAAAACCCGCATTTCGGCGGGGTTGGAGCAGCGGAAGCCGCTACATTCCGACTTCCCCCACGCGGGACGCCAGCGATTGGCCCGGACGGACCGGGGGGAACGTGCGGGGCAAACCCCGGCGCCAAACGGCTTTGCCCCCCTCCGCGCGTTGACTCGATGCACCCTGTAACGTAGATATTTGGCGACGCCCCTTCCAACGACCGAGGTGACCGCATGACACACCAGGGCACGCTCCTGCTGGTGGACGACGATCGGCATGTTCTCAGCTCCATGGCCGACTGGCTGCGGGAGCAGGGGTACAAGGTGGAGACGGCCGGGAGCCTGGCCGCGGGGACGGCCGCGGTCGACCGGAAGGCGTTCGACGTGGTGCTGGTCGATATCCGGCTGGGCGACGGCGACGGCTTCGACCTGTTGGCGCACTGCCGGCAGGTCCGGCCCGACTCGTCCGTCATCCTCCTGACCGGCTACGGCTCGGTGGAGGCGGCCGTCGAGGCCATCCGCCAGGGCGCGTTCGATTTCCTCACGAAGCCCCTGATCGACCAGGAGCTCGAGATGGCCATCCAACGGGCCCTCAGCCAGCGCGAGGTGATCGAGGAGAACCGCACGCTCCGGGCCCAGCTCGATCTCCGCTTCGGCATGGAGAACCTCGTCGGCCACGACCACCGGATGCTCCGCATGTACGACGTGATCAACAGCGTGGCCGACACCCGGGCCACGGTGCTCATTACGGGCGAGAGCGGGACGGGCAAGTCGCTGGTGGCCCGGGCCATCCACCGCCGCAGCGGCCGGCGCGACCGGCCGTTTGTCGAGATCGCTTGCGGCGCGCTGCCCGAAACGCTCCTGGAAAGCGAGCTCTTCGGCCACGTGGCCGGGGCGTTCACCGGCGCGGTCGGCGAGAAGATGGGCAAGTTCATGCAGGCCGACACCGGCACCATGTTCCTCGACGAAATCTCCACCGCCAGTCCCGCCATGCAGGTCAAGCTCCTCCGCATCCTCCAGGACCTCGAGTTCGAGCAGGTCGGCGGCACCAAGACGTTCAAGGTCGATACCCGCGTGATCCTGGCCACCAACGAGGACCTGACCCGGGCGGTGGCCGAGGGCCGCTTCCGCCAGGACCTCTTCTACCGCATCAACGTGATCAACGTCGAGTTGCCGCCGCTGCGGGAGCGGATCTCCGACATCCCGCTGTTGGCCGAGCACTTCCTCCGGCAGGTGTGCGAGGACTCCGGCAAGAAAGTCGAGGGGTTCACCGACGAGGCCATGGCCGCCCTGACGCGGTTCCGCTGGCCGGGGAACGTCCGGGAATTGGAGAACGTGATCGAGCGGGCCGTGCTGCTGGGCAAGCAGGGCGTGATCGGCATGGAGGATCTGCCCGCCGCCGTCGTGGCCGCCGCCCCCGCCCGCATCGAGCCGGTCTGCGCCCGGACGCTCAAGCAGGCGATGGAGAATCCCGAGCGCCAAATCATCCTCGAAGTGCTCGAAGCCAACCAGTGGAACCGGCACGTGACGGCCGAGGCGCTGGGCATCAACCGAACCACGCTTTACAAGAAGATGAAGCGGCTCGGCCTGGAAGACCTCTCGCTGGCGGGACGGAGGTAAGACAGACAAGGAGACAAGGAGAAGGGGAGACAAGGAGAGGGTGGTCTTCAGGTCTGCTGTTCTCCTTGTCTCCTTGTCTCCTTGTCTCCTTGTCTCCTTGTCTCCCTGTCTCCCTGTCTCCCTGTCTCCCTGTCTCCCTGTCTCCCTGTCTCCCTGTCAGCAGCTCTCGCCCCGCTGTCGCCGGGCTTCGTAGAACAGCACGGCGGCGGCGGCGGAAACGTTCAGGCTGTCGGCCACCCCGAGCATCGGCAGCCGCACGGCGCGGATGTCCTCCGCCGACCAGAGCGGCGTGAGCCCGGCCGCCTCGCTCCCGAGCACGATGGCCGTCGGGCCGCGGTAGTCGGCCTGGGTGTACGGCACGGAGCCGTCCACCCGGGCAGCAAGGATCTGAAGGCCCGAGCGCCGCAGCCAGGCGAGGACTTCGCGGCCGGTGGCCTTGCACACCGGCATCGTGAAGACGGTGCCGAGGCTCGCCCGGATGGTGTTGGGGTTGTAGAGATCGGTTCGGGCGTCGGCCACGACCAGGGCCGAGAGGCCGGCGGCGTCGGCACTGCGGAGGACGGCCCCGACGTTGCCCGGCTTCTCGACCCTTTCCAGTACGGCCACCAGCGGCCGCTCGGGGAGCAGGAGATTATCGAGCGTGCGCTCGGGCATGTCGGCCACTCCCAGCACCCCCTCGGCCCGCTGGCCGAAGGCCAGCTTCTTGAACACCGGCTCGGCGACGTGGAGGATCTCGGCGCCCGTCTGAGGCAGGCCGGCCAGGAGCCGTTGCGACTCGTCGTTGCGGCAGAGCGCCTCGCACACGAAAACCTCGCGCAAGCGGATGCCGGCGGCCACGGCCCGGGCCAACTCGCGCACTCCGTCGATGAGGATCCGCCGCTGGTGCTCTCGGTGTCGCAGGTCGCGGAGCCGGGCCGCGCGCTTCACCCGCGGATTCTGGAGACTGGTGATCGTCGTCATAGGCCGGTAGTGTAACACCACTACAATGTCACGTTGATGAATGTATCGCGGTTTAGCGGGCGGGCTTGCCCGCCGTGAGAATTGTGGGTCAACACGGCGGGCAAGCCCGCCCCCTAAACGGGATCAACTCGACCGTTTGGGCGCGCCGGCCCTTCCCATCGCACGGCGGCGCCCGAGGGCAACTGGCGTCCGTCGGCCGTTCGCAGGACGAGCGGTTCGGCCGTGATCCGGCCGTTTTCACCCAGGGCCTCGGCGACCAGCTCCCGCAGCCGCTGCGGAGAGAAGCCCGGCGTATGGCACGAGAGCAGCATGAGCCGCCGCTGGGGATCTGTCAACAGGCCGCACCACTCGATCAGCCGTTGCAGGTGTTTGGCCAGCCGCCAGACCTGGCCGTGCGGGCCGTGCCCGTAGCTGGGCGGGTCCAGGATCACGACCTCGTAGCGGTTGCCTCGGCGAATCTCCCGCTTGACGAACTTTGCCGCGTCTTCGACGATCCAGCGGATAGGGGCCGCGGCCA
>JBEKCP010000612.1:0-3572 GCA_050014815.1 Thermoguttaceae bacterium
TCCGCCGGCAGGGCGGCGTGATCCTCTGGAACGTGGAAGACAACCCCCAGGGACTGCCGGCGGAGGTGCTCACACGGCTGCGGGTCGTCGAGACGTTCGAGTTGCCGCCGTTGCCATTCCAGACCGGGGCCAAGGTGCCGCCCGCCAGGATCGGGGTCGCGATCGTTCCGCCTATATAGCCGACAGTGGGGTGGCTCAGTTGGAGAAGCTGTTGAGGGCGGCTACCGAGGCCCAGGATTGGGGGCGAGTGGGGGAACTGGCCGCCGAGCTTGCGCGGCAGCGGCAAGCCTGACTCGCGGTTGTGCCCACCCCCTCTCCACCGCACTGGTCGCGCTGACCGGCGCAGGCTCCCGAACGACGATCCGACGCGATAAGGTGCCGTTTATGCGAATTTTTGCGAAAAGTGACTCGCACCGGCGAACTCAACAAAACAAGCCTTGTCAGAACTGCTTATCTGGCAAGGCTTTATGAGTATCCCTGTCGTGATTCGAACACGAAACCTTTGGCTCCGGAGGCCAACGCTCTATCCAATTGAGCTACAGGGACATTCTCCCCTTAATTTATAGCGGATTGCCTGGACGGCGACTAGCCCCACCGGGAGGATGGTGCCATGAGGAGAACTGGGCGTCACAAAGGCCGAAGATCGAAGGGGTAGTTCTACCACAAGGAGATCGATGCGCAACCCGGACGAGCTGTTTGCTTCTTGGATTGGAGGGGCTTGGGTCGCTCCCATTGTTTCACCTCGGGTGGCGTGGTAGAATGCTTGGTTTCGGCGTCCGAATTGCAGCGGGTTCCTGCTGCTATGAGCTGTGCGGGGTTCGGCGTCGTGACACCTTGTTCGGATGCCACTGTATCACGGATTGACGGAAAGAGTATCAAACAAGCCAACGCGAGTCGTTGATAGATAAGGACTTAGGTAAATGGCGACAGCAACGGAATCTGACGTAAGACAGGCAGTGCTGGTCAGCGGGCCTTTTGGTCCGGCGGAGGTCCGCAGAATCCGCGAGGCCGTGGCCGCGGATCACACGTGTTTCCAGAGGCTCCGCGATGCGGCCGGCGAGCTCCAGGCGAAAGAGGACTCGACGCCCGCCAGCCGGGTCCGGCTGGGCGTGGCTTTCTACCTGCTGGGGCGATACTTTCGGGCAATCGAGGTGCTCCGCCAGGCGGACGGCGGGGCCCTGGCCCATTTCTACCTGGCCAAGTCGTGTTTTGCCCGCGGCCAGTATCCCGAGGCCGTGGAGAGCTACCAGGCGGCGGAGTGGGCCGGTTACGACGCCGGCGACTGTGCGCTGGGCCGGGCCGAGGCCCTCCGGTACCAGGGCGAGCTGAAGGCCGCTCTGGCCGTCCTCGACGGCCTTTCCGGGGCCATCGAGCAGACCGCCGATTACCTCTACCAGCGCGGCGCCACCGTCGCGGCGATCGGCGGCAACCCCAGCGAGGTTGTCGCCCTCTACGAGCGGGCCGTCGAGGTGGACCCCAACCACCCGGGCGCCCTGTTCGGCCTGGCCCTGGAAAACGACCGCCGCGGCAACGACGATACGGCCATGGACCTTTACCGCCGCGCCGCCGGCCGCTTCCCCGCCCACGTCGGATCGCTCTTGAACCTCGGCCTCCTGTTCGAGGACCGGGAGCAGTACGAGAAGGCCGCCCAGTGTTACCAGCGGGTCCTGGACGTCTATCCCGATCACGCTCGGGCGACCCTGTTCTTCAGGGACACCGAGGCCACGCACGAGCAGTACTACGACGAGGACGCGCAGAGGAAGCGGGACCGCATGACCCAGGTGCTGAGCATCCCGGTGAGCGACTTCGAGCTTTCGGTCCGCAGCCGGAACTGTCTGCAGAAGATGGGCATCCAGACGTTGGGCGACCTCTGCCGCGCCACCGAGGCGGAGCTGCTGGCCAGCAAGAACTTCGGCGAGACCAGCCTGGTGGAGATCAAGGAGATGCTCACCTCGAAGGGTCTGCGGCTGGGGCAATTGGCCGCGGAGCGCCAAGCGTCCGAGATCTTCGAGCCGGAGACGCTCTCGGCCGACGAGCAGGCCCTCCTGGCCAAGCCCGTCTCCGACCTGAATCTCTCGGTCCGTGCCCGCAAGTGCATGATCCGGTTGGGCATCAACACGATCGGCGACCTGATCCGGCGGACGGGCGACGACCTGCTGGAGTGCAAGAATTTCGGCGTGACGAGCTTGAACGAAGTCCGCGAGAAGATTACCACGCTGAACCTGAAGCTCCGCGGCGAGTAGCGGAAATCCGAAAGCGAAAATCCGAAACCCGAAACCCTAAACAAATCCAAAATACAAAGCCCGAATGTCCCAAACGGGACAGCCGGGCTTGGGCAGCGTTTCTGTCATTGGCATTTTGGTGGTTTGAAATTGTTTCGGATTTCGAGCTTCTGATTTCGGATTTATCCAGCTTGACGGGCATCCTGTGGCGGCGTCCTTCTCGTTTCACTTGCATCACGTGGATGCCCACGCGCGGGCCAGGCGGTCGACGTTCCACACGCCGCACGGGCCGGTCGAAATGCCCGCCTTCATGCCCGTCGCCACCCAGGCCAGCGTCAAGGGACTGCTCCCCGAGCAGCTTCGGGCCACGTGTACGCAAATGGTGTTGGGCAATACCTACCACCTGGCGCTGCGGCCGGGCGAGGCGGTCGTGGCGGCCCTGGGCGGCCTGCACCGTTTCATGGGCTGGGAGGGCCCGATCCTCACCGATAGCGGTGGTTTCCAGGTCTTCAGCCTCGCGCACATCACCCGCGTGACCGACCAGGAGGCCGTTTTCCGCTCCCACATCGACGGCCGCCTGGTGGCCCTGTCGCCGGAGCGGGCCATCGCCGTCCAGGAGGCCCTCGGCGGCGACGTGGCCATGGTGCTCGACCACGTGGTCGAGCTGCCGGGCGAGGCCCAGGCCGTTCGCGAGGCCGCGGAGCGGACGGTCCGCTGGGCGCGGCGGTCCCGCGACGCGGCCCGGCGGAGCGACCAGGCCCTGATGGCGATCGTGCAGGGCGGGCTGGACGCCGATCTCCGCACCGCCTGCGCGAGGCAGTTGACCGCGATGGACTTCGCCGGCTATGCGGTCGGGGGGCTGAGCGTCGGGGAACCGCCGGCCGAAATGTACCGGATCCTCGACGTTACCGTGCCCGAGCTGCCCGCCGATCGCCCGCGGTACCTGATGGGCGTGGGGCGTCCGGAGGACCTGCTGGAGGCGGTGGGGCGGGGGATCGACTTGTTCGACTGCGTGATGCCCACCCGCAACGGCCGCAACGCGATGGCCTTCACCGACTCGGGGCCGTTGCGGCTGCGGAACCGCAGCCACCAGCGCGACGAGCGGCCGCTGGAGGCCGCGTGTCCCTGCCCGGCCTGCCGCCTCAGTCGCGGCTACCTGCGGCACCTGTTCGTCGCGCGGGAGATGCTCGGCCCCATGCTCCTGTCGATCCACAACGTTACCTATTATCAGCGGCTCCTGGCCGGGGCCCGGGCGGCCATCGAGGCCGACGCCTTCGAGCAGTTCCGGGCAGAGAAACTCCGCGGCTGGGGAGGAGGGGGAGGAAACGGCCCCGTAGCGGCGCGATACCA
>JBEKCP010000613.1:0-6788 GCA_050014815.1 Thermoguttaceae bacterium
CTGGCGGCTTCCGCTCGCGGCGAGCGTCGCCAGCTCAGCCCCCGGCCAGTTACTCTCGGGCGATCCGAGGGGCGCGAACCTGGCCGGGCGTTTCATCGTTCCGGCCGACGCGCGACTTGGCGGCGGGCAGATCGCCGGCAAGGGCGAATACTTCGTTGTGCTTTCGCTCCAGGAGGGAAAAGCCCCGGACGTCAAAGTTGAAGGCTCCGGCCTGGACGCGAAAGTCACGGTCGGCGCCCGGACGATTGCCTTCGACGGGCGACGAATCAGCCTGGGAAAGTAGGACGTACTCTTCACGCTCCGCGTGAAGCCGTTCCTCGCGCGGAGCGCGAGAAGTACACTATTCCCTCACGCGGAGCGTGAGGAGTACACGATGTTTCGATCCGATCGACTGCTGACCGCGTGTATTGCCGCGATGTGCGCGTTCGCACCGCTGGGCGCCGCGGCCGCGCGCGCCGCGCCGACTTTCAGCAAGGAATCACTTTCTTCCGACATGCCGCCCGATGTCCGCGAGCGAGTCGAGCGGCTTTACAGCATCGGCGAACCGGCCCGGGCGTACGCGCTCCGCGCCTGCCAGTCGCCTGATCCGGCGGTTCGCCGGGGCGCTGTCCGGGCACTGCCGGCTTTTGCCAAGGTCCGCACCGGCTACCGCAGTCTCGATGGCAATAGCGTCGCCTTCGCGTCGCCGCCCTGGTGCGGGACGCAGTTGGTGGTCGATCAATTGCTCCGCGGTGCCGGCGACTCCGATGCCGCGGTGCGGCTGGCCACGCTGGAGTCGCTCTCCAGGCTCGCCTCGTGCCCGGACAAGAAGCTGCCGTTGGCCGATGCGATCCGCGCGGCGCTGACCGACACCGATCCGGAAATCCGGCGCGAAGCCGTGGCGGTGGTGTCGGAGACCGACGAGACCGACAAGGTCAAGTTCGAGGCGATCCAGAGGCTGGTGTCCGATGCTGCCCCGGCGGTCCGCAGCAAGGCGGTCAGTGCGCTGCATGGGTTGCCGGGCGAGCGGCCTCGTGCCGTGCCGCTTCTGTTGGACTCGTTGAAAGACGGCGAGCAGGCGGTCCGTCGCTCGGCCCACGAGGCCCTGCTGGCCGTCACCCGTCAAGAAATAGAACCCGATCCGGAAATCTGGCGGAAGTGGTGGAACGCCGAGCGCGACCGCACAACCGCCTCCGTGAAGAAGGACTGAGCGGTGCAATTGCGACGACGAGACAATGGCGAGACATCAAGTGGGCCCCGCTTGCCGAGCGGGGCCTCGGGCGCGAATCGGGAGTTTTCTGGACAACGCCGTGCGCCGCCGCTCGCAGCGTGGGCCGTCGGTCCGCTGCTTCTTCTTGCAGCCCTTGCGCGCGGGCAAGAATACCCGCCGCGCCGCGCCGAAGGCGAAGCGGTCGGCGCAATGCAACTTGTCGACGTAGATCGGACGGTTCATGATCGGTTGCGGGAGATCGCGCAATGGGCTGAGGAGAAGCGTTACGATGAGGCTCAGGAGGCCCTTCACCTGCTCATGACCGCCGAGAAACCCGCCTTCTTTCCAGACGCGGAAAGCAAGTGCCGCTACACCACCACGGCCGACGCCGCGGCCCGGCTCTTGGGCACGCTGCCCGACGAGGTGCTCGATCAGTACTGCAAGCGGCACGACATGGCCGCCCAGAAGCTCTTTGAAGACGCCCGTGCGAAGGCGGACTGGTCCGCGCTGCGGTCGGTGGGCGAACGGTACTTTCCTACCCCGCACGGCGGCAAGGCACTGGGGCTGCTGGCCGCCGCCGCCATGGATAGGGGCGAGCATCTCGTCGCCGCGGTCCTGTGGGAGCGATTGTATCGCGAGCACCGGCGACTGGGCGCCGACCGCGCGATGCTGCTCTGCAAGGCCTGCGTGGCCTATCACCTGGCCGGATTGCGCGAGAAGGCCGCGTCGCTCCTTGCCGAGTTGAAAACCCGGCACGCCGCGGCGGAGGCGGCGATCGCGGGCGAGCGCGTTCTGCTGCGGGCTTTTCTGGAAAAGGCGCTGGCGGCACAGCCCGTCGCCGCGTTGCCCCCAATCCAACCGTCGGCCGAATGGCGCTCGCTGGCCGGCTCCGCGCGGTCGGTGGCCCTGATGACCGAAAGCGCGGCCGCGGCCTTGCCGCTGTCGAGCGGGTCAAAGGCGGAACGGGCCGGATTCATCGAGGAGCTACTGGGATCCGGCAAGGCGTCGACTCCGGCGGATCCGTCCACGTCGGCCACTTTCAGCGCCGGCCGCGTCCGCGTCCGAAAGACCGTTTCCGGTCAGCCGCCGTTGGAATTCGATCTCCCGCCTTTGATCCACCCGGTGACCATCGGCGGCATGGTGCTCTGCCGCCGCGAGGCGGAGGTCGTCGCCACATCGCTGGCATCGGGGAATGAACTGTGGCGGATCCCCGGCCTGCCCTTGTATCGTCCCGGCGAAGATCCCCAGTCCGGAGGCGGCGCTGCTGAGTTCGCCCTGGCCGGCGATCTGGGCCGCTACGGATTGACCGTGGGCGATGGGCGCGTGTACACGGTGTGCAAGTTCCGGCGGTTGGGGCGGCCGACGTATCGTTTCGCCGACGGCCAGCAGAGTCCCGAGAGCGAAGGCTCGTCGCTGGTCGCCCTGGCCGTGAAACCGGGCGGGGCGGACGTGACCTGGGAGGTCGGCTGCGGCAAAGGCGAGCCGGAGTCGTTGCGGCAGGCGAAGTATCTCTCGGCCCCCACGTTCCATCAGGGGCGTCTCTACGTACTGGCCCGGCTGGGGAACCGTTATCACGCCATGTGCCTGGATGCCGCCAAGGGGACTTTGCTTTGGGAAACCCCGGTGGGGCTGGTGCCGATGCGCGGCGGGGCCGCCCTCTCGTGGCAGCAAGCCCATGCGCTGGAGGTGACCACCGAGCGCGGCAGCCCGCCGGCGGTCGCCGACGGGGCCGTGCTGCTGACGACCAACTCGGGCGTAATCGCCGCGCTGGAGGCTGCCAGCGGTGCGCCGCGGTGGGCGCACCGTTACGATAGCTTGGTCAGCGGGCCGGCAACGCAAGCGGCCAACCTGGATTTGCAGGGCCAGGCCATCCGTGTCGCCACCTTGCGCCGGCCTTACTGGCCCGTCAATCCACTCATCGTGGCGCAAGGGCGGGTGGTTTCGTTGCCCTGCGATAGCGACTCTGTCCTGGCGCTGGACGCACAGACCGGCAGCCTGCTTTGGCGCACCCCGCGGCAAGAACAGCAGGACCTGACTGCAATGGACGACGGCGTCTTGCTGTTGAGCGGCCCCGACTTGACGATGCTCCAGGTCCGTGATGGCGGCGTGTTGCGCCGCGTCCCGGGCCGTATCCTGGGCCGGCCGGCGGTCACCGCCGGCGGCATCATTGCCGCCGGCAGCACCGCGGTCGCGGGCCAGGGCTGCATCGTCCGCATCGATCGCGGCAGTGGGGCGGTGGAAGAGCAGCCGCTGCTGGCTGGGGATGCCGTGCTGGGGCGGATGTTGCTGGCGGGCGGCCGCCTGGTGGGCGCCAACGCCACGGGGCTGAGCGTCTATGCCGATTCCGAAACCGCCGTGCAAATGCTGCGCCGAGAACGCCCGCAAGGCAAGCGATGCGACCCTGGCCGCCGACGCTCTTTCGCTCCTGTTCGAGGCGAGGATCCGCCAATACATTGCCGCGGAAAGCGACAGAGACGCAGATCGTTTTCTGACCGAGGCCGTCGAGCACGCTTCAACCGCCGGCCAGCGCGAACGGATCCTCGTCGAGCAAGTGCGGCGGCAGGAGCAGAAGGGGCGGCCCGCCGAAGCGGCACGGGCGGCGCAGGCGGTCCTGGACCGGCACGCGGGTGCCCCTCAGGCAGCGACGGGCGATCGGCTGCGAGAATACTTCGTTGCCCGCCGCGAGCTTGCCCGGCTAATCGTCCGGCACGGCGAAGCCGTCTATGCACCGATGGAAAAGCAGATGGCCGCCGCACTGGATCGGGCGGCGGCCAAACGCAATCCGGACGAACTCACAGCGATCCACCGGCGATGGCCACTGGCCTCGCGGGCCGGCGACGCCTTGTTGCTGGCCGCGGAGGCCCTTTGGGAAAGATCGCTGGCCAACTCGCCCCCCGACGAAAGACTCGTCAGGAGGGCCAGCCGCCTGCTGGGCGAGGTCGGCAACGACCGACAGGAAGCGATGCGTGTCCGGGCGGCGGCCGCGCAAACGCTCATCGATCTCCGCTTCCGGCCGCTGACGGCCGCAGCGATGTCCGAGGCGTGGAAGGCCGCTGCCCCTTCCACGCAGGTCCGGTTTGCCGCATTCTCGGGCACGCTCGGCGATCTGCGGAAACAACTTGCCGGCGCCCAGAGCAAGCCCATGCCGGCCGAAGACCACGATTTCTCCGGTTGCGCGCTGCCGCTGGGCGCCGTCTGGGAGTTGCCCTGCGGACCGGGGCGGCTGCTGCTGGACACCCGCGGCCAGGCTGTACGGCTTGCGGACCGCGTATTTATCCTGACCGGCGAGCGCGAGTTGAGGTGTTTTGACGCGCGGCGCAACGACGGCGAAAGTGCCTGCCTGTGGACGATCCCGTTGCCGCCGCCGTCAGCCGTCGGCCAACGCTTGGGCCAGCTTGGCGCCGACGGCCGCCGCCTGGCCATTGTCGACGCCAGGGCGTTGCTGCTGGTGGACCCGATGTTCGGCCGGGTCCTCGGCCAGAAGCCACTGGACGGCTTCGGGCCGCGCGGCTGGACCCGGGCGGCCGGAAACGGCGACAGCCTGGTGTTGGCGGACCATCACGGCACGACGCTGGGCATCAGGCTTTCCGACGGAGACGTTGTCTGGCAGGGGCGCTTCTCCGATTTCGACATGGCGTCGATGGCCGCATCTTGCGAGACGCTCCTGGCGAGCGATTGGACTCGCGGCCGGCATCGGTGCTGGGACATGCGCACCGGCCGCATCCTGGCCGAACCGGCGCCTCGCGTGTCCAAGGGCTCCGCGTTCTCCGCCCTGCTGACCCCTGAAGGATTGGTCGTCGCCATGAGCGAAGCAGCGGTGACGGTCCACGACATCCGCTTTCCCGACGGCGAGGCTCGGAAGGTGGACCTGGGTGATGCCGGGTGGCGGCTGTTCGGCGCCGGCCCGCGCTTCGTGGGGCTGAAGTCGCCTGAGGGGAAGCTGCGAGTGCTGGACCTGTTCGACTTGAAGCGAACCATCGAGTTGGACGCCGGCAGCGGCTCGCGGCTGCCCCTGCGCCTGCTTTTCCACGCGGATCGTGCCTTGCTCCTCTCCTCCGGAAAGTCGCAGGACGAGGAACCGGCCGGCCTGGGCTTGACGGCCTTTGATCTGCCTTCCGGCAAACCGGCATGGGGCCGGCCCTTAGTATCGGAGAAGATGGGGGCTTGCCGCAGCGAGGCCGTGGCGATCTATGGCGATGTCGTCAGTCTGGCAGTCGTGCCGCACGATACGGCCCGGCCCGTGCGGCAACTTGTGGTCAAAATCGACGACGGCGCCGTGTTCGATTGCTCGACGGACACCGGCGTTGCCCGGCGCGACTTTCCGGGCGTAGCAGGCCCCGTCGTCCTCAACGGGCGGGTTCTGGTTGCCGGGCAAGATGGGGTTGCATGTCTGATGAGCCTGGAGTAGGGAGCATGTGAGATGAAGGAAGGCGGGAAGATCATCGTGTATCGCGAGTTTCCGACCTCGGGCCAATGGGCCACGACGGCTTTCCGGGCCGCCGCATTGGCCGCCGCACTGCTTCTGGCGAACCCGGCCCCGGCAGACACCCTCCACACGACCGACGGGCGGCAGATTGCGGGCAAGCTGATCGCATTGGACGCGAAGCAGGCCGTCGTTGAAGCCCAGGGCCGGCGGCAGGTTGTGTTGATCGGCGAAATCGCGAAGATTTCGCTCGGAGAAACCGTGGCGGAGAACCCCATGGCCCGCAAAGGGCAGCACGTGGTCTGGACACACGACGGCAGTTGCCTGGCGGCGCGGGAGGTCAGCATCCGCGACGGCAAGCTGGACCTTTCGCGCGGCTCGGGCGGCCGCTGGTCGCTTCCCCTGGATCGCGTCGCCCGAGTGCTGCGGCCGGCGGACGGCGAGACGCCAAGCCAGTTGGAAGAGCAGATCCGGCAGTTGGCCCTGGCGACCGGGAAGGAAGATACGCTCGTGGTCCGCTCGCCCATCGGCCCTTGGGTCCCGATGAGCGGGATCTTGAACTCCTTGGCAAAGGGAGAAGTGAGCTTCACCTATGAAGCGACGGACACATCGATGAAGGACGACTCGGTCGCCATCATCCTGCTGGCGGTGCCGAAGAAGGCGGCGGCTCCGGTTGGCGGCGGACTGGTTACGACGTCCGACGGCAGCCGAATCCCGGTCAACAGCGTCGCGTGTGATACCGCCACGGTCACGATCGAGAGCGTCGCGCTGGGCAGCGTTAGACTCTCCCGTGCCGCGGTCGCCGAAATCCAGTTCCAGGTCCAGCAGCGGAGCTTCTTGAGCGAATTGGCCCCTGCCGAAGTCCGCCAGACGCCATTCTTCGACGACGACATTTCCTGGCAAAAGGACCGGTCGGGGTCGGGACGCTCGCTGAGCCTGGGCGGCGTGACGTATGAGAAAGGACTGAGCTTGCCGGCCCGCTGCCGCATGGTCTTCGACTTGCGGGGCGAGTTCCGCCGCCTCTCCGCCGTAGCGGGCATCGATGACGAAGTCCGCGTGGGCCGGGCGGTGCTGAGCATCCTGGGCGACGGCAAGCCGCTGGCGGACCGCCTGCTGCTGGACCGCGCCCGATCGCCGGAGAATCTCGATCTGGACCTTCGCGGCGTAACGAAGCTC
>JBEKCP010000614.1:0-3556 GCA_050014815.1 Thermoguttaceae bacterium
GCTGCGTGGTGTCGGGGACCGTGTTGACAACAGTCGCAGGCGTTAACATGAGGCGTCGATCGCGCGCTCCATCAGAATGTCGAAAACTATGAGCAAGGCTGATCCAATATAGAACGCTACCATTGCGCCCGCACCAAATCGGCGATGCATTACCTGGTAAAGCGTGACCACAATCGCGGTTACGACACACGAAACAATCGCCACGTGCAGGAAATGGCGGAAGACGATTGCGCGGGTGAGCTTTTGGGCAAGGATCGGTACGGCGGTCTGCAAGACTGCAAGAACCAAGAATGTCATTGCCAGAAGACGGTTCGCTGACATGATCGCTTACCCTCTCGTAGCACGGGTTTATCTTCAGCGCCCGCCATGTCATTGGCTAGCGCCGTGCCCAGGTTGCGGCGGAGCCGGTGCCCTATGGGTTCTTTGTGCAGTTGTTCTTGTTGTTCGACGGGCGCACTTCCCTGTACATATTTGTGTACTTTCCGACGTACTGGTTGCCGTCAAGCTCGTAGGCCCAATCAAACGGGTATACATCCTCTTGCTTGTGATTCACGCCGGGGCCGCTCTTGTCAGCCGTGCCCGCGCCCGGACCATTCGTAATTAGGTTGCCCTTGGCGTCATAGTTGCACTGCTCTCCTGAACCGCCGTACTTTTCAGGGTTCTTCGTGCGCAGCTCGTACACTGCGCCCGGATGGTAGTCGAAGTAGAAAGTCTGCACCCACCAGAACGACCCGCTCCGATACCAAACGTCGTGATCGAAGTCGTCAAACTCGGTCACCGTATCGGGGTAACCCATCGCCGTGCCTGGGACGTTTCGCAAGATACAGCGCTGCTTGGCAATGCTACAGGGGCAGGCAGGAAGCTGAGAAATCCATGCCATATCCTTCTTCGCGTTCTGATGATAGTCGGGGGACACGAACCGATTATGGGCGTTTGAGTAATTTGGGTGGGCGGCCTGCCTTCTGAGCGCGAAGCACTCGACCGGCAGTTCGCTCCAGACGATCCACAAACATCTCATCTCCCAGCGGGCAGCCGCTGCGGCTGTGGGCACGTAGATCGCGAAGCTCGTCTTCCGCAAACGCACTGTCGAGCAGGGCTCGCCAGTCGGCGACCATCGCCAACATCGGGCCGACCCGGACCAGTCCGTCGTCGCGCCGCGATAAATGCGGTCCGGCACTGCTCCAACGCCAATCGGCGGCATCGCCAACCAAGCCGGCTCGCACCGGATTGAGCTCGACGTACCGCGCGGCCGCCAGCAAGTACGGCTCGTCCATAACGAACGATGCAAAACGCCCTTGCCATAGGTATCCCCGCCATTTTTCGCGGAAGTTAATTCGCCGCGTATAACGCCGATGGGCCTCCCCGATGGCCCGCGCCAACCCGTCCTCCGACTGCGGCACCGCAACCAGATGTATGTGATTGGGCATCAGGCAATACGCCCACACCTCAACGCCTCGCTCCGCACACCACTCGGACATCAACTCCAGGTAGGCGGTATAGTCATCATCGCAGAAAAACGTCTGTTGCCGGCGGTTTCCCCGTTGCGTTACATGGTGCGGTAGGCCGGGGACGACCGATCTCGCGAGTCGAGGCATCCCCGGACCGTAACAGAATTTACCCAAAGTGTCAATATCGGTTCGTGTCCCCCGACTCACGACTCACCCGTTGCCGCTGCCGGCGCTGGGACCGCCGATACTCCTCAGAAACGTCAGTTGTGCAAATGCCTGCTGGTTTCCGACGAGCAATGCCAGCGCCGCCGAAAGCAAACTCAGCCGCTTCAACACGGTTGCTCTCCTTTCGAGTTTCATTTATTGCAAACCGCAACTCAGGGTCCCATCTCCCTCCGGGAGAGGGTTAGGGTGAAGTGATAGGAAATTGCATTCCTGCCCCAGAGATGAGTGTAGTTGGAGAAGAGTAGTAGAGCAAGGGGGCAGGGCGGCTAGCCGCCCTGCCCCCCCTTGCTCCCTTGGAAGGCTTTTTGCCGCAGTTTTTCGAGCGAAGTTGAGCGGATTGGCGGTCGCTCATTCAGCAAAATGGGAGTTCACTATCGGCCAAGAGGTGGTAGATCGCGGCGTGCGCGCGCGGCGGCTCGCAGACCACGCGCCTCGATGAGGATCAGAAGGCGGGGTCGAACGTGTCGCCGTCCGGGACCAGGACCGGGTGGCCCCGGGCGGTTTCCCGCCCGGGGCTCCCACAGACCCGAACGTGCGCAATTAACGCATTCGGTTCCTCAAGTTATCCGCTTGCTACGCGACGACACGCGGAGTGGATCGCACAGGCATACGGCAGAGGGTAGCGTTGCAGGAGCCGACTGAACCAGTCGGGAGTCCCGCGCCACGCCCGCCGTCGCCGGAGCAGCCACTTACGCCAAAGCCGAAGGACCGCGTACTGGAAACGGGACAGCGCCGGGCTATTGCCCGTGATCCCGTAGTACCCGTAGTACCCCCGCAGCTTTTGACACAATACCGCGTGTTGCTCGCCAACCGGGTCGTGGCGATGGAACCGGCACCATTGGGAGATCGTCCTGACCGCCCGCGTGAACCGGCTGGCCGCGGTCTTCCGCTTCGTAGCGGACCACGTACGCGCGACCCTTCAGGCGAGATTGCACTTCCCGGGCGAACCATTGGTCCAGCACATAGTGCAGGTACACGTTCGCCAGTACGGGCGAAACCACCCCGCCCTGCGGGCTGCCGGCTTCCGGATGCGTCACCGCCCCAGACTCCATCACGCCCGCGTTGAGCCATTTCCCGATCAATCGCAGCACCACACCATCGCGTATCCGTTGTTGGAGAAACTCCCGTAGATATGGGCATGACCCAGCGTGTCGAAAAACTTGCGTATATCGACTTCCAAGAGGCAGCTTACCCCGCTCCACATGGTCTGCTTCGAGAGGCTCTAAGCCTCACGCAACCATGCCAGGTCGAGGTGCTGGTTCAGGGAGGTCAGTCCCTTCTCCGGCATCTGTTTCGCCAACTGTGCTATCCGTCGTTGTCGCGTAGACACGAGTTCGGAGTCCGATGTCTCCGTCATGTTTCCCTCCAACGGTCTGATAACTCGACGCCCCGCTTCCCTCCCCCGGGTCCCCGCGGTGCGAGTTCCCCGGCTTCCACGGTACTATCAGGGCGCTATGACTTCCTGCCGCCCATTTCGCCGCGCTTCGTTTCCTTCGCTTGGCGATACCACTCCAGCGCTCGCGTTTCGCCCGCACGCGGCCGAGCGCTGCCGTGGGCGGGTATCCCGGAGTTGGTCACCCGGTATCTCCAGCCGGGGTTTTGTCAGTGGAAACGACAGGATCTCCTACGTTCCTGGGGAACCCCGCTTGTGCTCTTGCCCTGCTCTCCGACCCCGGCAGGACCGACGCACCAGGCCATAATGATGCGCCAGCGCGGCCCCCGCACCGACCACGACGAAGGCTCCTGCATTAGACCTTTCGGGGCTCAATCACACGGCTTCGGCACTGGCTGTCTACGCTTCGCAGGCCGGGTCGCCCCGACACCACGCAAGACTCGCTTCCGGCTGTTGGCCAAACTCTTCCGGACGGGCTTGGTTACCCGTA
>JBEKCP010000615.1:0-3554 GCA_050014815.1 Thermoguttaceae bacterium
CCAGCGATCGTCCTCGCGCCACCGCGGCCGCGACGGGGAGGCCGGCCGGCTCAAGCGGCCGCTCGGCCGCCCGGACCGCGCCGATCGCCAGGACTGCGAGCAGGACCACCGCTGCGGCGACAAGACCGGGCCTTCGAGTAGACGGCCGGCCATCCACTACTCCCCTCTCCCCTGACCAACCTTCGGTCGGTGCCCGGAGAGGGGTCGGGGGTGAGGGGTAGGCGCGATCAAAACACGAAGTTATTCTTGGACAGTCGCGAAACGCCGCTATCATCATGCGACCGACTCCAATCAGCGTCACGTTGTCGCCTGGCAGACCGGCCAGGCGATGATCGACTCGATCTGGACCCGCTCCGGCATTGCCGCGCAATGATACGCCATCTCGGCCACGTCCTCGGCCTGGAGCATGTCCTGGGGCTTCCAGGGCGGGCTCTTGAACCCGGCCACGTCGAGCCACTCGGTGTTCGTGGCGGCCGGGCAGATCAGGTTCATGCGGATGCCGTACTGCCGAACCTCCTCATAGACGGAGCGGATGAAGCCGTAGACGGCGAACTTCGCCCCCACGTAGACCGCCAGGCTCGGAAACGGTTTGACCGAGCCGATCGAGCCGATCGTGATGATCTGGCCCGATTTCCGGCGGATCATGTGGGGCAAGGCGGCGCGGCAACCGTAGCAGACACCCTTGAAGTTCACGTCGATCTGCCCGTCGATGTCCGCCCGGCTGTTCTCCACGAAGGGGCCGAGCTTCCCGTACCCGGCATTGTTGACCAGGATGTCGATCCGGCCCCAGTCCCGGACGGCCGTGTCGATCAGGTTCTGGACCTGGTCGAACCGGGCGACGTCGGCGGGCACAACCTTGGCCTGACCGCCGGCGGCCGCGATCTCCCGGGCCAGTTTCTCCAGCCGGTCGATCCGGCGGGCCGAAAGGACCACCTTCGCGCCGGCCGCCGCGAACCGCCGGGCGATGGCCTCTCCCATCCCGGCCGAAGCGCCGGTCACGACCACCACCTTCTTGTCGAGCGGATCTGCCATCGCAGCGCCTCCCTTGTGTCGCTAACGGGCCACGGACTCCAGGTCGCGGCGGGGCTGCTGCCAGGCCTTTTCGACGGCCTTGCGGACCAGCCCGCGCACGGCCTGGTAGTCGGCGTCGCCGGCGTCCTTGTAGACCGCCTCGGAACACTTCTGGGCGCCGCCGGCCGGCTTGGCCAAAGGCGCCATGAGGAACAGGCTGCGGTCGGGCTGCCGCAGGTCGATCCAACTGAGCCGCGTCACCTCGGCCGGCTTGTGGCACGCCTGGCACCGCGCGGCGTGCACGGCGGCAATCGCCGATTCCAATTGGCGGTCGGCCGGCAGGTCGTAGGCGGGCTGTTCCTGGCGCTTGTTGATGAAGCGGTCGTGGTAGGGACCGTTCAAGTCGATCCACGTGACCAGCCGCAGCCACTCCTCGGGCGATAGCGTCGCCCGACTGCTGCACGCGCCGTTGCGGAGCACCTCGACCAGCTTGCTGCGGTTCGACCCGAAGGCCAGGGGCATCGTGATCCGGGCGTCGTCGTTGACGTTCGAGCGGGCGACGAGATTATGGGCGAAGATCGTGTCGTAGGCCACGTTGCGGGTGCGGCCTCGCGCCCCGCTGGTCAGGCCGCCGGAAAAGTCCAGCCCCCCGGCCGGCCTCATGCCGCTGTGGCAGCCCGTGCAGTGCCGGTCGAAGATCGGCTGGACGTCGCGGAGAAAACTCATCGCCGAGGTGCCCCAGGGCGGCGGCAGCGGATCGACCGGGTCGTGGAGCATGGCCAGGGGAAACTTGCCGTCGGGCGGGGCCACGGCCTTCGTCTCGTGGCAGCCGACGCAGGCCCGCTGCTCGCCCGGCTGGAAACTGATGAACGACCGCATCCGCCGCAACTCCATCTGGTTCTCATCGAGCAATTGGAAGTAGACGGCCTGGTCCACGGGCACCTTGAACTGCGCGCTGCCGTCGGCCGCCAGGGGCACGGTGCCGAGCACGCGGGTGGGGTTCCAGTTCTCGGCGCCCTTGGCGTCGGGCTCGTAGCGCTGGCCGCCGTACTTGGCGTCATAGGGCCACTGGATGCCCTGAAGGATGCGGAGGTAGCGGGCCCGCCCCGGCTCCACCCCCGGCATCCCGAAAGCCGCCGCCGCCAGGCTGCACACGGCAAAGTCCTTCGACGGGTCGGTCGCGTCGGCCAGCACCGGCGGCCGCGGCCGCGGCCGCAGCGGAATCGGCACGAAACACGAAATGCCCCCGTCGCGGTACAGCAACTCCTTCGTGCCGAACACGTCGATCAGGTAGATGCCGTAGCCGGCCCGCTCGGTCTGGACCGGGCTGTAAGAGTACGAAACGAGGAAACACTTCTGCGACAGCGGCCACGGGGTCATGTAGAAGCCGCCGCGATCGGCCACTCCCCCTTCGTCGACCGGCGAGCCGGACATGCCGCCCTCGGGCGGGTGTACGCCCGGCGTTACGATCCGAATCGCCCGCGGATCGTTCATCCCTTCGCTGGGCGTAATGACGACCACGGGCCCGGCGGCCAGCGTGTGGTGGCCCGCGGCAATGGCCGCGAGCTTGTTGTTGTTCGTGCCCGGTATCGAGCGGAAGTCCTCCAGCGCCCACGGGTTATTCAGATGCTGCTTGAACCAGGCGTCGGCCCCGGTGCCGTCCGGCCGCAGGGTCCAGAACGATTGGACGTTGGCCCATCCCCGCTGCTCGTATTCCCAGCGGGTGTAGCCGATGGTGCCGTCGTCCAGGCAATGGGGCAAGTAATCGCCGTCTTTCGAGACGCTCAGCCGCCGGATGCCGCTGCCGTCGGACTGCATCACGTAGAGGTTGCAGGAGGTCTCGTCCTTGTTCATCTCGTTGCACTGGAGCGATGCCCCGCACCGCTCCGAAACCATCGCGATCCGGCCGTCGGGCAGGTAGGTCGGGTCGAGGTCGCTCCAGAGGCGATGGTCGGTCAACTGCCGGAGGCCCTTGCCGTCGATGCCGATCTCGAAAATGTGGGTGGGCTCGCTGTCCAGCCGGTGCTGGTGTCCCAGCCGGCCGGGGAAACCCTGGACCGGCTCGTCGCTCTTGGACTTCGCGTAGCCGAAGACGACACGAGTGGCGTCCCACCACAGGTCCATGCCGTGGACGTGGCCGGGCCCCAGGGCGCCGCTCAAGAGGGCACGCACCCGCGGCTCGCGACCCGGAGTACCGGGTGCCCCGAGCCCGGCCAGCGTGACCACGCACAGATCGCCGCCGGGCCGCGAGACCCACGGCATGTGGTTCAGACAGACGTCCGGATACGTCTCCTGGGTGAACCGCTTGCAGAAGAGCAACTCCCGGAAGCCCAACAACGGGTTGCTGAAGGCCAGCCGGCGCATGGCCCAGCGGGTCTTGAGATAGAGGTCCTTCTGCCGCTCGGGCGGGGCGTCGGCGGGTAGGGCCTGGAGTTCGGTTTCGACGGCGGCCAGCGCCTGCTCGTGCGGCCGGGTGTCCACGCCGGCCGCCTTCAGGTCCGCCGCCAGGAGCCGCGCCCGGGCGAGGAACTCGGCCGTGGGGA
>JBEKCP010000616.1:0-3550 GCA_050014815.1 Thermoguttaceae bacterium
CCGCTTGGCGGACGTGGAGGCGGCGTCAAAAACCTCCCCTCTCCCTCCGGGAGAGGGGCCGGGGGTGAGGGTGCCTAGGGCTAGGTTGCTATGGCGTCGCCCCCTCCTGACGGCTTTCCTTGTCGCCGCCAGTCTCCTCATCATCGCCGTGCCCACGTACCTGTGCATGGCCTCCAGGGGTGCAAATGACCGGCATGGCCCGCTGGCCCTGTCCGACGACACGGCTGGTACGTCAAGCGTGCTCGACGTGGATGTGTCCGACCATCGAGCGGAGGCGAACATCGAGCAGCAGTTGGGCGCGTATCACCGGGCGCTGGCTCTCGACCCCGCCCACTTTCCCGCCCGCGAGGGCCTTGCCCAATCTTCGGGCCATCTCGTCGTGCAGTTGCCCCGCTTTCCCGCGCGCGATGGCGTCGCGCCGGCCCCAAAACCTGAGTCCAAGCCGGCTCCCCGCCTTCCCGCCCGCGAGCGCGTTGTGGAAAGCCATCCCGGCCAACCCAGCGGGCCGGCGGGTGCCTCGGAAGACTACGCGAAGGAACGGATGATCGTGAACGACTCGATCGCGCGCAATAGGAGTAGTGAAGTCAAGCTTTTGATCAACCCCGGATCCCTGACCTACAATGGCGAGAATCGGCAAGGGGCGATTCATGATCGTGGGCCAGACTACGTCGTCGTGAATCGCGGGGCGGACTACATTGTGGATCGTGGTAAAAACGTCACTGGGTATGCCCCAGATCACGTCGTTGTCCGCGATCCGGCCCAGGTCGTCGCGGGGCCCAATGTCATAGTCACGCGGCCCCAGGCGGTCGTGTACACGAGCGAAACGGTGCCGGACGCGCGGCGCGGCGACCCGGTGGTGCGCCCGGGCGCACTTTCACAACAGGGGTTCGCGCTGGTCGATGACCCTTTCGCAACGACAAACTATAAGGGAGCCGCTGGTTCCAATTGGGCGGGCGCTCCCGCGGCGGACGAGGTTTCCGAGGCCGAGATTCTGACGTTTGCCCGGAACGATCCCAGGTGGCGGGCCCTGTCCGAACCGCGCGTCTGGCAGCAGATGCTCGCGAACACGAACCAAGGCATGGTCCGCCAGGGTAGGGGCGGCTATACCGACGGGTCGCAGCGCGAGTTGGAAGCCATCGACGCCCAGTTCAAGGAAATGGTCGAGGTTTACCGGGAGAAGGTCCGCGCCCTGCAGCAAAGCGAACGCTACTCCGCCGCGGCTGGGACCGGTACGCTGACGCTCTCCGGCTCGAACACCTACACCGGTGGTACGTCGATCAGTGATTACCTCAGTGTCACGAGCGGCGCGACTGTAACCGCCGCGAATACCTACTCCGGTGCTTTGACGATCAGCGGGGGTATCCTGGCGAATGGCGGCTCGGGGTCCGCCAACCCGACCGTCGCCACCGCCGGGGCAGACCTCGACGCGGAGCTTCATAGGTTGTACTGCCGCGCAGCTTCCGTCGATCCTGAGCGGCTCGCGGGAACGGTCGGCGGTAATGTGACGCTCAGCGGGGGCGCCTTGCCGCCTATCGGCTCCGAGCCCACCAAGTTGACCGCGGGCTCCCTATGGCCTCGGTCCGACTCGCTCTCCGGCCCGCGCTCCGCCCGGCAGGCGGAGCCTACGGCCAAGAAGCCGGTCGAGACCTGGAAGCCCTCCGGGCTGGTCCCCAACACGTCGCGGCTGATGGTCGGCGATAAAGAAGAATTGCCGCTCAAGGCAATGCAAGTGGACGTGCGGATCGACGGCTTCCGGGCGAGGGTCGTCCTGGACCTCTACTACGTGAACGACCAGCCGCGGCAGCTTGAAGGCAATTTTCAGTTGCGGCTGCCGGCGGAGGCCGCGCCCTATTTCTTCGCCTTCGGCCGGACCGTCTACCAGGCCCCCCGCCCGGAGCCGGCCGACTCGATGTTCTTCAAGCGGGAGCAGGTGGCCCGCGCCGATACGACGCCGGAGGAGATCCTGGCGTTGCGTCGCGGGAGCTGGGAGGAGCCGAAGGTTGCCCGCATGGTCCCCAAGGAAAAGGCGGCCTTCGCCTACCGCGAGACGGTCCGGCGGCGGGTCGATCCGGCGCTGGTGGAATGGTCGGGGGCGGGGGTGTTCCAGTGCCGCGTGTTCCCGTTGGCCCCGCAATCGCTGCACCGGGTGGTGATCGGCTACGACGTGGACCTCGTGCGGGTCGGCGACGATCTGGAGATGCGGCTGGACCTGCCCGAGCCGGCGCCGGCCTGCGTGGTCGATTTCAACATCGCGGCGGAGGCTAAAGGGGACAGTCCCATTTTCGCGACCATGCCCGACCATGCTTCGCATGGTGCCCGGGTGCCCGCGAAAATTGGGACAGTCCCCATGGCCGTGCGAGCGGCCGACGGCCGGCGGCTTTCCTACCGGCTGGCCGACCCGACGGAGCGGCCGATCGTCGTGCGGGTGCGGGAGCCGGGCGCGGTGATGCTGACCGGCGGCGACGGCAAGACGGGCGGCTACTTCGCGGCCCGCTTGGAGATCCCGCTGCCGGAGGAAGGGGACAGTCCCGCTTCCGTGGGGCCGGCCGAAGGGGACAGTCCCATTTTCGTCGGACGAAAATCGGGACAGTCCCCGGCGATCTTCCTGGTGGATACGTCGCTCAGCGCGGGGCCGCAGTTTCCGCTTTGGAACAAGCTGTTGCGGGCCGTGCTGGAGAACAACCGCGATCGGATCGAGCAGTTCGCCGTGCTCTTCTTCAACGTGGAAAACTTCTGGTGGCAGGAGCGGCTCGTGCCGAACACGCCGGAGAACGTCGAGGCCCTGGTGCAGTACGCCGACGGGCTGGCCTTGGAAGGGGCCACGGACCTGGCGGGCGCACTCGCCGAGGCCGCGTCGCCGGGGTGGCTCAAGACGGCCGGCGGTAGCCCGCCCGATCTGTTCCTCTTGAGCGACGGCGCGGCCACATGGGGCGAAGACCGCTGGCCGGCGGTGGCCGCCGGGCTAAGAACGGCACGGTCGGGGCCGGTGTTTGCCTATCATACGGGGCTGGCCGGCGGCGATTCCCGGCTCTCGGCCTACCTGGCCCGCGAGACCGGCGGGGCGGTGTTCTCCGTGGTGGGCGAGGCCGAGATTGCCCGGGCCTCGACCGCGCATCGGGCTCGCCCATGGCAGCTCGTCGGCGTGGAGATGCCCGGCGGGCGCGACCTGCTCGTGGCCGGCCGCCCGCAATTCGTCTTCCCGCACCAGCAGTTGCTCGTGGTGGGCCGATGCGAGCCGGGCCTCGCCGCCGCCGAGGTCGTTTTCAAGCTCCAGCGGGGGCAGGCGACCTCGACCGTGCGGGCCAAGATCGACCGGATGCACGATTCCGAGTTGGCCGCCCGCGCCTATGGCCAGGTGGCGGTGGGGCAATTGGAGGGCCTGGCCGAGGCGACCGAGCCGACCGCGACCGCCTACGCATGCCATTTCCGCGTGACCGGCCAGACCTGCTCGCTCCTGATGCTCGAATCGGAGCAGGATTACGCCCGGTTCAACATCAAGCCCGAAGAGGATGATTTCGTGGTGAAGGACCGGCCGGCCTCGGAGGTCGTG
>JBEKCP010000617.1:0-3540 GCA_050014815.1 Thermoguttaceae bacterium
CGGTCACGTTTTTGGCAACAGGGCCAGCAAGGATGGACTGGGCCTGGCGATGACGTGGGCGGCGATCAGCTTGCCCAGTCCGTCGACCTTCGCCTTGCCGGCCTCGACCGCCGCGGTGACGGCGGCAACGTCTCCCTTGATGAGCACCGTGATGTAGCCGCCGCCCAGTTTTTCGCGGCCGATCACCTCGACATTGGCGGCCTTGCACGCGGTGTCGATGGCCTCGAACACCGCGGTCAGACCTTGGGTTTCAATCATACCGATGGCAAACGGCACAGGTTCGTTCATGTTGGATTCCTTTGCCCGCGGGCGAGGAAAATGAACCACGTTGGTTTCGATGAGAGGGGAGAATTCCGCGGGGGCATCCCAGGCCGCTCTTGCCCGCCGGTCCGGGGCGTTAATGAGCTGCGACACCGAGGGGGCTCGCATCTCGTCGGCCATGGCCTTTCCGGCCGCCAGGGCGGACTCGACGTCGGCCGTGGTGCCCGCCACCTTGATGCACGCGCCGTACCAGTCATTGATCTCGATCTGGAGCAAGTCGATTCCGGCCGCCTTCTCCATGCAATCCAGGACCGCCATCGAGGCGGACCAACTGTGTACTTCCATGAGCCCCAATGCCTGGTTCATGTTCACAAATACGCTCTCAAGCGTTCCAGGACATAGCGGTGCCCATGCAGTCTGCAACGTCGAAAGGATACAGGAAATCGCCCGCCGCGTCCATCCAGACGGGGTGAATGCCGCGGCAGGGTGCGGCCTGAGGTCAGGCCCACCAGGGGGTATATTTCCAATGCTACCCATTATGGCGGGTGTGATATGACCTGGCGGTCTTTGTCGGCCGAGGCGGAAAGGCCGGGAAGAGGGGGGCATTTTGGTTGACATACACTACTAACTCGCGGTAAATTGGGTAGTAGAGAGGGTAGGTACAGAGAACAGAGCGAGAGCGCGATGGCTAGAACGGGCTCGGTCTGGGGAATCGACGTTGGGCAGTGTGCGCTGAAGGCCCTGCGGTGCTCTGCGCACGACGAGCCCCGCAAGATCGTGATCGAGGCCTTCGATTACATCGAGTATCCGAAAATCCTCACCCAGCCCGACGCCAATCCCACCGAGCTGGTGGCCGATGCGCTCCGGCAGTTCCTTTCGCGCAACAAGGTGCACGGCGACCGCGTGGCGGTCTCCGTCTCGGGGCAGAGCGGCCTGGCCCGGTTCATCAAGTTGCCCCCGGTCGAGACCAAGAAGATCCCCGACATTGTCCGCTACGAGGCCCGGCAGCAGATCCCCTTCGACCTGAACGACGTGATCTGGGACTACCAGCGGATGGGCGGGGGGAGCGAGGAAGAGGGCTTCGTGCTGGAGACGGAGATCGGGCTGTTCGCCATGAAGCGCGACGCCGTGTTGCGGGCGCTGGAGCCTTTCCAGAAGGCGGGCATCGAGGTGGACATCGTCCAGCTCACGCCGCTTGCGCTTTACAACTTCGTCCTGTTCGACCAGATCCAGGACCTGCCGCCCCCGGACGAGTACGATCCGGAGAATCCGCCGGAGTCGGTCGTCGTCGTATCGCTGGGGACCGACGCGACGGACCTGGTGGTTACCAACGGCTACCGCGTCTGGCAGCGGAGCGTGCCGTTGGGCGGCAGCCATTTCACGAAGGCCCTGACGAAGGACCTGAAGCTGACGTTCGCCAAGGCGGAGCACCTGAAGCGCAACGCCACGGCGGCCCAGGACCCCAAGGCGGTCTTCCAGGCGATGCGGCCCGTCTTCAACGACCTCCAGACCGAGTTGCAGCGGTCGCTGGGGTATTTCACGAACATCGACCGGGCGGCGAAGATCGGCCGCGTCATCGCGCTGGGCAGCGCCTTCAAGCTGCCGGGGCTCCGCCGCTACCTGTCGCAGAGCCTCGGTTACGACATCGAGCGGGTCGATTCTTTCCGCACCATGACCGGCCCCGAGGTGCTGGCCAATCCCGCCTTCAAAGAGAACCTGCTCTCGTTCGGCGTCTGCTACGGGCTGGCCCTGCAGGCCCTTGACGTGGGCGGCCTGAGGACCAACCTCCTGCCGCCGGAGATCGTCCGCGACCGGCTGATGCGGGAGAAGAAGCCGTGGGCCGTCGCGGTGGCCGCCGCGCTCTTGCTGGCCGCCAGCGTCAGCTTTACGTCGTTTGCGATGCAGCTCCGCACGGCCGACGAGGGGGATTGGAAGAAGGCGGAAAACGCCGCCGTCGCGGTCGTCGGCAAGTCGAAGGGCCTCAAGACCCAGGCCGACGAGGCCATCTCGCGCTTCAAAAAGACGGAGGAGATCGGAAAACACCTGGTCAGCAACGTCGAAGGGCGGACGCGATGGCTGGCGCTGTGGCACGCGATCGACGGCTGCCTGCCGACCGGCGAAGACCCGCCGCCGAAGGAAAAGGAGTCCCCGGCGGAGCGGATCGCCCGGCGCCAGCAGTTGCACGTGACCTACGTCGACTGCCAGCAGGTGGACGACGTGGCAAGGTGGTTTGCGGCGGTGAAAGTGTATCTCCCGCAGGGGGCACCGGGCGCGGGGGCGCCGCCTGGCGGACCCCCGCCGATTGTCCCCGGCGCGCCCCCGCCAGCCAACCCCGGCGGCCCCATGGCCCCTGGCGTGCCCCCGCCTCCGCCCACCGGCGACGTCGGGCCGACCGGACCCGGCATCATCGTGCAACTCATGGGACACCATTTCCACAACAGCGGCCAACTCCGCGGGGCCGAGTTCGTCCAGAAGACCCTTCTGGAGCGACTCAACAGTCCGGAGATGGTCCAACTGGGCGTTTCCTATCCCATCCTGGTTAAGCCCGAGATAAATGTAACCGTAGAGATCATCACACCCCGCCCCGTGATCGGTGCGGGGCCGGCGGGCGGCGCCCACGTGGGCGGCAAGGCGGAGGAGAAGGTGGCGCCCGAAGACATAATGCGTCTGCAGCAGACGAACTTCCGGGTGCAGTTCGTGTGGAAGGCTGCCGGGCTGAGACTTGGCGGGCCGCCGCCCGGTGGGCCGCCGCCCGGCGGGCCGGGGCCCGCGACGGGACCGGGCGTGCCGCCCCGCGGTGGGCCGCCGCCCGGCAGGCCCGGGCCGATGGGACGATAGGCTCCCGTCGCGATATCGAACACAAAGAGACGAGATCGTGGAAAGAGTCAGACTAGTCTTCGGCGTCCTCAAGAAGCAGTACTTTTGGGTGCTCTGCGGACTTCTTGTCGTCGTGTGCGTGACCAGTTGGACCATGGCCACGAACCAATTGTCCCAAAAGTTCGGCACCAGGAGCCTTCAGATCGAAGGCCGGTTCAAGGAGGTTTGGCTGACCAACACCGATAATCACCCCAACGATGTGGGCATCAAGAAGATCCTGGAGTTGCACGGAAGGCTGGGGGAGAACGTCTTCGAGGCGTGGAAGTTCCTCTACGAGCAGCAGCGGGCGCAGAACCCGCTGCCCAAGGTTGTTGTGCAGAAGGAGGGCTTCGAGACGGAGTTCGAGAAACGGTGGGGGCCTTTGGAGAAGCTCGATCCGAACAACGAAATGGAATTGAAGTA
>JBEKCP010000618.1:0-3532 GCA_050014815.1 Thermoguttaceae bacterium
TGGAACTGTCCCCCGACGCCGGCGCCTACTACGATACGATGGCCCACGTCTATTTCGCCAAGCGCGACCTCCCCAGCGCCGTCAAGTACCAGACCAAGGCCCTGGAGTTGGATCCGCACAGCCGCCTGATCGCACGTCAACTGGCCCTGTTCCGCAAGGCGCTCGAGGAAAAGAAGTAGTGGCTGGTGGCGGATGTGATTTTGGATTTTGGATTTTAGATTTTGGATTTGTTTAGGATTCGGTGCTTTGGATTTCGTGCTTCGTGCCAGCCGCTAGCCACGAGCCACTAACATGAGGACGATCCGCGCAAACGGCATCGACCTGGCGGTAGACGATTCGGGCCCGTCCGGGCGCGTGGTCGTGCTGGTCCACGGGTTCCCGCTCACCCACGAGATCTGGCGGGACCAGATCGCCGCGCTGGCCCCGCACTATCGGATTATCGCGCCCGACCTGCGGGGCTTTGGCCGGAGCGGCGTGACGCCGGGCCGGGTCACCATCGACCAGTTCGCCGACGAACTGGCCGCCGCGCTCGACGCGCTGGGCATCGCCGAGCCGGTCGTGCTGGCCGGCCTGTCGATGGGTGGATACATCGCCATGCGGGTCTTCGAGGTGCACCGGGCCAGGCTCGCCGGGCTGGTGCTCTGCGACACCCGCGCGGCGGCCGATACCCCGCAGGCCGCCGCCGCACGGCTCGAGTCGGCCGCGCGCGTCGAGCGGGAAGGCCCCGCCATGCTGGCCGAGGCGATGTTGCCCAAGATGCTCTCGGCGGCCACCTTCGCCGGGCGGCCCGACCTCGTCGATCGCCTGCGGCGGATGATCCTCGGCGGCGACGCCCGGGGCCTGGCAGCCGCCGCCCGGGGACTGGCCGCGCGGCCCGACTTCACGCCCCTCTTGCCCCGCATCGACCTGCCGGTCCTGGCGATCGTGGGCCGGGAGGATGCCATCTCCACGCCGGCGGAAATGGGGGCGCTTGTCCGGGCGATCGGGGGCGCCCGCCTGGTTGAGATCGACGCCGCCGGTCACATGGCGCCGCTGGAGAAGCCCGCCGAGGTCGCGGCGGCCATCGCGGAGTTCCTCGACGCTTGCTAGCCAGTGTTATTCTGGGCACGACAGAGCGTGGAAAACGGGCCTTTTCTCTAGCCCAGGCGTTTTACGCCTGGGACGAAGGAACAGCCAACCGTAATCTTCTTTTCTTTCGGCCCCTTCAGGGGCGAAGTGATAGGTCCCGCCCCTGAAGGGGCTGATAAAGAACAAACAGATGGTCGTCTTCCAGCCCCAGACGTAAACGTCTGGGCTAGAGAAAAAATCGTTTCCAGGTGTCGCTAGGGCAGGCGGAAGATCGACTGGGTCTTGACGATGGCGTAGTCATCGGGAAAGGTGTGGAACGCCTGGATCAGCAGCTTGCGGGTCCGCGTCTCGATGTGGATGTAGCTCAGGGCGCCCAAGGCCATCCGGCCGCTGGAGCCGAACTTGTGGAGCATCCCCTGGCGGACGCCGTCGTGGGCCAACTCGTGCTGGAAGGTCCAGAAGACCTCCGGGTCCACCGGCTCGAGCTGGAAACTCATCTCGTAGCGGACTTTCCCGCGGCACTCGATCGAATCGCTCCGCTGGCCGCGGAGCGAGTATCGCAAGAGCCGCCGCTTTTCGGGCAGCGGGTGGTGGGCCGAAGCGGCCACCTCGGTCAGCGTCAGCCCGCCGTAACGCCACGTGACGACGTGCCCGGCGCTGGTGATGTCGATCTTCGCCTCGTAATCTCCGCGCCCCACGGTGCGGGTCTGGCAGACCTCGAACAATTCCGGGTGCACCGGCCGCCCGTAGACCTGAAACACCAACTCCGCGACTTTCGGTCGAACGGTGAGCACGATGGCGGTTCCTTTTTCTAGCGGGAAAGAGCGACTTTTCCCTGCGCGACGGATCCATTTCTCACGCCACGCATCTATTATAACCGGCGCCGTGAAGCCCACCAAGAGAGCTTTCGCGAGACGCAAAGAAGCAGCAAACTTCGTGCCGGACCGCTCTTGACAAAAGCGAAATGCCACCCCGGACTCGTTCGACACCAGCCCGACGCGCAAGCGAGGGAGCGGGCCTCAAGTTGCCCTCGCTAGCGCGTCGGGCTAGTGTCCGCCCGGTGCTAGCATCCTCCGCGCGACGTCAGGGCGATCAAGACGTCGTACCCGGCATGGGTCCCTGCGGCGATCCCGAATCCGCGGTACAGAAAGAGCACGGCGAAGAATATCCCCGCCAGGACCCGGAATATGAAACTGAACCAGTCAAATTGGATGTAAAGGTAATGGGCGCCGGCAAAGAGGAGGCTGGTGATCAGGATGCCCGAGAGCGTGCTGGCCCGAGGACCGGCGCGCAGCCAAGCGAGCAGCCCGATCACCCCCGTCAGGAGGATCAAGCGGAAGAGCAATTCCTCGTAGATCCCCGCCCCGAGGTAGCCGACGACCTTTCCCAGCTTCTCTTGGATGTTCTCTTGGATGCTCATGCGCAGCCCGCCGAGCATGACGCTCTGGAGGTACAAGATCAGCCACAGGCCGGGGGCCAGGAGGGCGCATTCGCCAGCCATGACGTAGAGGACGCGGCGAGAGACCCGCCAGGGCTCCCGCGAGAGGTAATGCCATCCCAGAAGGAGGCAGACGGTCAAGAGCGGCAGCAGGAAGTATTGGCCGAAACCGAGTTGGCCGAGCCGGTTGCGCATCCAGACCTCGGCCCCGTTGCGGAAGGCGTCTTCCCGCAGAATGGCGATCCCCGTCTCGTAGATCACCAGGAGCGGGGCGGTAAAGGCCAGGCTCGTCAGGGGCCGCCGCGACTGGGCCCAGTAGCTCTCGCCGAGCCGGGCAGGGGGAGTCGGGTGGTCGGGAGATTCTGTCATCAGGGGACAGGGGTCAGGGGGAAATGCAAAAGGAAGAATGTAAAATGTAAAAGTCAAAATGCGGATTGCAGTTCTGCCTTCTTCATTTTGCCTTTTACATTTTGCATTTTGCCTTTTGCCTTTCATTTACGCACGCCGATTCCGTCACGCTCGCCGTCGCCTTAGCCTGATCGCCCAGTGGATTGCACCGATGCCGCCCACGCCCGCGACGACGAGGCCACACATGGACGCCCAAGCAGTGACCGTTGCCAGGCTTTGGACGGCGCGGAATCCCGAGGCAATGGCAGTTTCGTCCGTGCTATTTCCCGGGAACAACAGCATTGTGCCAAATCTTTGGGCAATCGCGGCTAGTGCGGCCAGAAACGAGCCGACCGCCAGTGCTAGCAGACACCAGTGCCGAGTGCGTCGCCAGTGAAGGGAGGCGGCCATGAAGAAGATGACTAGGCAGAGCGGTGCCAGCCACCCCATCAACACGTACTGAATCGATGCTGGGGCATGTTGCCAAGTGATTGCGGCAGCCATAATTTGAAGCCTCCGCGGAGCGAACGGTCCTAGTCTTGTCGAGATCGGCTAGTAGTGCGACACAACTAAAATGTCACATTGACGAACACCCATCGCCGTTTAGCGGGCGGGCTTGCCCGCCGAGTGAATCGTGGG
>JBEKCP010000619.1:0-3504 GCA_050014815.1 Thermoguttaceae bacterium
TGGAGGGCGATCTTCCGCACATCGATGGCCTGGACGAGGGCCACGCAATCCGGCGGCACGATCTTGCGGTCCCAACCGGAGACCTGGCGCTGAATCCTTCGGGCCGAGACGCCCGATTCCTGCGGGCCTTCCTCCTCGGGCGGGTTGTTGTCGTACTCGGTCGAGACGGCCGACTGGCCGATCCTGGCGACTTCGTTGTAATACCGCTGGAGGGCGGATACCTCGGCCTGGCTTCCGTCGGGCAGGCTATCGTTGTTGAAGCGGTTCGGATTGGCCACCACGGCGCCGGCGTCCATGATCTCCCGGCGATCGAGATACCATTGGTGGGAGCGGCGGGCCTGGTCGTCGCCCGTTTGGAAGTCCGTTTGCCGAAGCTCGACATACTCTTCCCAGAGGTCGATTCGATCCGGGGGCTTGATGAGGAAGCGGAAGCGGCGGCCTTTCCAGGAGGGCTTCTGCACGGGGTCGGTAAACTTCGCCGACACGCACTCCCGACGCTGAAGGGTGGTGAGCATCACGCGGGCAACCGGCCGCTGCTGTCCCCCAAGACCGGCGATGGCCATGTCGATGCGTTTTTCGAGCTTCACGGCCTGCTCGGGATTGTTCACGGTCTCTTCGGTGTCGGGATCGTCGATGCCGGCGACGTCCACGCGATTGGAGAACTTATTGAGCCCCCGGACCGCGGCGTCGAGCCCACGCGTGGCGATGATGGCGCCGGACGAGGGCGAACCGGGGACACAGGGGAAGACGATCTCGCTGCCGCACCACGAGAAACGGCTCGACGCCATTTGGTAGGGTTTGTTGTTGTCATGCCGCCGGCCGCTCACAACCTGGTAGTGAGCCCGGTTCGGCGTGTTCTCCAGGGCCAGCACCGGCGTGCACACCTCGGGGTAGTCGGCCCGTAGCCGCTCGCCCGTCTCAAGCATGTTCTTGATATTGTTCAGCGAGTCTTCCGCGTTGCTGCCAGTGGATGCGAAGAGGACTGCAAAAGACGCGGCCCCGGAGAGGACGTACTTGAGCAGCGTCCGCTCGAAGATCGAGGTCTTCCCCTCGCCGCGCGAGGCCGCAATGGCCTGGTCACCGCCGTTCAAGATCGCCTCCCGGATCGCTTCGATCATGTCCCTCTGCTGGGACGTGAAATCGTACCAGAATCGTTTCTTCGCCGGCCAGCACGGGTCATCGCAGTACCAGCGCAGCCAAGCCGCATCGTCGGCCTCCAATCGCTCCCGGCGCTCCCGGTCGGCACAGGGGGGGATCTGGACAACGGACGATTCTTTCCGCTCTCGTTTCTTCCGCTCCCGCTCGGACGCCCGGATATCGTCGATGTTTCGGGTCGAGCCACGAGTCAGCCTGCGCAGGGCCGCGAGCTGCTCTGCGAGCGTTTTCTCGAGCGCCTTGGCGGCATCGCGCGATGGCTGGCCGGAGCGCGGCATTCCTCAGTTCCCTTTTGTGATTTCTTCGATCGAGCTGGGACCACGGCTTTCTTGCAGATTGCCTTCTTGCCGGTGAAGTTCTCCCATCGCTGCACGATGACATCGCAGTAGAGCATGTCCAGTTCCATGAGGAACGCATGGCGCCCGGTCTGTTCGGCACCGATCATCGTGCTGCCGCTGCCGCCGAACAAATCAAGAATGTTCTCGCCCGCCCGCGACGAGTACTGCATCGCCCGCACGGCCAGTTCGACGGGCTTCTCGGTCAGGTGGACCATCTTGTTGGGGTTGATCTTCTTGATGTGCCACAGGTCGGGCACGTTGTTCGGCCCGAAGAATTGGTGCGCCGCCCCTTCCTTCCAGCCATAGAAACACCACTCATGCGCGCCCATGAAGTCCTTCCGCGTGAGCACCGGGTGCTCCTTGTCCCAAATAACGGCCTGCGAGAAGTAGAGCTTCTGGGCCTTGAGTACGGGGGGATAGTTGCCGCAGTTCGCATAGCCGCCCCAGATATAGAACCCGCGGCCGGGCTCCAGCACGCGAGCCATGTTGCCGAACCACGCGGTGAGCATCTGGTCGAAGGCGGCCTCCGAGACGAAGTCGTTGGCTAGGGGCCGGTCCTTCGCCCGCATCTTCCGGGTGGTCGGTTTCGACTTCTCCGGGTGTCGGGCCAGGTCCAACTGCTGGTGGTGGTAGCTCGCGAAGGAACTGTTCCCGGCGGCGATGGCGTTGTTGCTGCGGGGCTCGACCTTGACGTTGTAGGGGGGATCTGTGTTCACCAACTGGATAGCGGCGCCGGCCAGCAGCCGATCCACGTCCTCCGGCTTGCTGCTGTCGCCGCACAGGAGCCGGTGGTCACCGAGAATCCACAGATCGCCCGGCTTGGTGGTCGCCTCGTCGGGCGGCTCGGGCACCTCGTCCGGGTCGGTCAGGCCGTCCTTCACGCCCGGATCGAATATCTTCGCCAACTCGTCCTTGGAGAAGCCGAGCAGTTCCAGCTCGAAGTTCATCCCCTGGAGGGCCGACAACTCGATCGGCAGGAGCTCGTAATCCCAGGTGGCCAGGGTCGCCACCTGGTTGTCGGCGATCCGGTACGCCCGGATCTGCTCGGGCGTCAGGTCCTTGGCCACGTGGACCGGCACCTTCTCCAAGCCCAGCTTCAGGGCGGCCTTGTAGCGGGTGTGGCCGCAGACGATTACGCCCTCGGTATCCACGACGATGGGCTGCCGGAACCCGAACTCCCGGATGGAGGCCGCCACGGCGTCCACGGCGGCCTCGTTTTGGCGGGGGTTGCCCGGGTAGGGCTTGATGTCGGAGAGTTTCCGTAATTCGATCTTCATCGGAGACACCTCGAGCACAGGGTAATGTGCTGGTGGCTCCGAGATACGGAGTGCGGCCCTGGCAACCCAGGGCGGCGGACAGGCGGACCAGAGAACCGCCTGTCACTGACTCACATGCGGGAGTTTATTATAGCAGATCCGACGAGTTCTGACACGTCCAGTTGCCGTTATCCCAATTCGTACCGGCGAAGGTGAGTGGTCCTACCAGGCAGCCAGATCCACAGAATCTCGGTCGATGTAGCCGACGCGCAGGACCGCCCGCGTTTAGGCGCGTCGGTTGGGGTGACCGACGCAGGTTATTCCGCCGATGCGGCGCGCGAGGAGCAACAATAGCTCAGCGGGAGGGCCCCCGGCGGAGACGCACGCGGCGAAGAACACTATGGCGGCGTCAAAAGGGCTGCCCCGTGCTGTCCGTTGCGGAACGCGGCCGGGGCGCAAAGATGTCGGCCAACAGTCCGCGCTGCTCGTCCCGGACGTGCCTCCACTCCTTGCGATCTTCGATCGCGTCACTGATTAACGTGCCTGCTGTGTAGCCGCGCCGTTTGGCTTCCTCAAAATCCGCGTCCGCTTCGGTCTTTGCCGTGCTGAGGCGCGCAATCGCAGGCTTCCACCAAGCCGCCGGATAGCCGCACCGCTTGGCTTCCTCGAAATCCGCCGCTGCTTGGGTCTTCGCCGTGCCGCGCCGCGCAATCGCGCGGCAGTAGTACGCTGCCGCATTTTCCGGGTCGAACTCG
>JBEKCP010000620.1:0-3497 GCA_050014815.1 Thermoguttaceae bacterium
CGGTTCGCTCAGGCACGACGGACCGGAGGATGCGGCGGACGCGAGACTGTTGTTCCGGGTCGAGCCGGGTGAAGTCAAGCTGCCGGAGATAGGCGATCGCGGCGGTGCCGCCGGCGCGGAGTTGGCGGTCGGCGGCCTCCCGCTTGGCAAACCGATCGTCGGCGAGTTGCTCGACCAGGCCGGCCCACTGCTGCCGCTCGTGCTTGTTGTCGTCCGCCGCCAGCTTCAGCAGTTGCGATTCCACCAGGTCCGCCGTCCGCGCCACTTGCCACCGCGGCCGCAAAGCGTCCAGCAGCGGATAGACGTGCTGGCGGCAAGCTTCTCGCTGGATGATTGCCAGGTGCCAGAATGTCGGCGCGCGATGAACCTGCCGGTGGTCCGCCGGGCCGACGCTGAGCGTGACGGGCTCGCCCGGCTCCTGGACGAACTCGACCGATGCGGCGCCGGCGTTCTCCTTTTCGCGCCGGAGGAAATGGAATCGGCCCTCCGAGTTGATCTCCAGCGAGAAATCCTCCGCCGGGCTCGTCCGTTGATAACGGACCGACCCCGTGTTGCCGTTGCCGTTGAAGGACATTTCTTCCCGGGACGTACCGTCCGTGCTGCTCGACGTGTGGCCGCCGAACTGCCAACTGTGCGTGTTCACGATCCGTCCGGAGACCACGGCGAGCCCCAGCATGCGGCTCGCCGGGATGTGTTGGAGCATGGGGGCTACGGGCGGCGCCTGGGCAAAGGCCGCGGCGGAGCCCGCCAGCACCCATCCGACGACCGCCGCGATTCTGGTCCGGTACATGGGCGATTCTCCATTTCCACGTGGCATACTAATTGTAATCGATCGCTCCGGCAGTGTGGATCTCCCAGCCGTCCGGGTTCTGGGCCCCGCAGACGAGCACGAAGGCCACCTCGGGATGCTCCAGGCAGTAGGCGGCGGCGGCTTGCGGGCCGAGGACGAAGAAGGCCGTCGAGAGGGCGTCGGCCCAGGCGGCGCTGGGGGCCAGGGCCGTCGCCGAGAGGACCCCTTCGGCGGGCTGGCCGGTTCGCGGATCGAGGATGTGCCCGTAACGCCGCCCCCGATGCCGGAACGACTGAAACTGGGCCCCCGAGGTCCCCACCGCGCGGTCGAGGAGCCGGATCCGGCCGATGCGATGGTCCAATCGGAGGGGATCGCCCAGCCCGACGGTCCAGGACCCCCGGGCCAGGACGCTGCTCCGGCCGCCGTGGATCAGGAAATTGGTCAGATCGCCCTCGATCAATCGCTCCGCCACGCGGTCGACGGCAAAGCCCTTGCCGATGCTGCCGAGATTGATCTGGACGCCCGGTTGCAGGAAGCGGACCGTGTGGCGGCGGCCGTCGAGCTCGACGAGGTGTCCGCCGACGCGGGCCCGGGCCCCGGCCAACTCTTCCGCGGAGGGGACGGCCCCGGCACGCCGGGCGAACCCCCAGGCGGCCCACAGCGGCCCTGCCGTAACGTCGTACGCCCCGCCCGTCTCCCGGTGCACCCGCATGGCCAGCTCGAGGATCGCAAACAGCCGCGGCTCGACCTCCACCGGCCGCGAGGCCGCCTCGCGATTGATGCGGGAAACCTCGCTCTGGGCGCGGAAGACCGACATCTGGGCCTCCAACTGCTCGACCCCGTCGAGGGCATCCAGCACGACTTCCGCGCGGCGGGCATACTCCTCGGCCGGCAGGCATATCTCGAACTCGCACGCCATGGCCCGGCGGCTGACGTGGACAAGCTGATTCATGGCGCGAAAAAGGGGACAGTCCCCATTTGCCGTGACCAACCTTCGGTCGGTGCCCGCCCGAAGGGTGCTTTGCACAAATGGGGACTGTCCCCTTTTTCCCTCATGACCGTTTGGCGCGAAAGAGGGTATCCAGGGGCTCCAGCTCGATCAACTCGGCCAGGCCCGCCTCGGCCAACTCCGGCCCCGTGACGTACCGCCCCGAGCGGACCCAGGCGGTGATCTTTTCGGCCGGGGCATCCAACAGTCGGGCGAGGAGGCGATCCATGTCGGTTTCCAGTTGGGCGAAGTGGCGGGCCCATTCGGCCGCTTCCATCAGGCCCACGTTCTCCTCGCTCTGCCATTTCATCGTGTGGAACAGCAGGACGCTCAGCGGAGTGACCAGCCGCCGGCGACAGGCGGCAAACGGCCACAAGGCGGCCGAGGAGCACTCGCCCGCCACCACGCCGGTTGCCCGCAATCGCCGCAGGACCATGAGCGACATCAGGGCGATGGCCGAGTAGGGGCTCCCGCCGGGTGAATCGAAGTAGAGGATGCACTCGCCGCCGGGCTCGACCTCCAGCAACTTCTGGCACAGGTCGGCCTGGTTCTCGGTCAGGTCTCCCGCCAGCGCAATCTCGACGGGCTGCCCACGGCCGCGACGGGTCTGGCTCATGGTACGTCAACCGGCGGTAATGGCTTCGCTGGGGCACGCGTCGACGCACGCGCCGCAATCGCCGCACGTGGTCTCGTCAATCACCGCGAGGTTCTCCTTGATTTCAATCGCGCCCAGCGGGCAGGATTCGACGCATTGTTCACAACCGGTGCACTTCTCTGAATTCACTGACGCTGCCATGAAGATCTCCTAAATGCTTGCTCAGCCGATATGGCCATGGGCCTAAACACTCTATTCTGCCGCATGAGGGGCCCTTGCGTCAACCCCCGGTTTTTTACACGTTTTTCGCATGGCGGCGGCTCAGCCGATCGGCCCAATACAGCGGCTCCGGCAGGCGATGCCCTAACAGCAGCCGCCGCACCAGGCGCTCCGAAAAGGCCAAGTCGACGCGATGGCCGGGCGAGACGTAGATGGGCCGCCGGCTCCCCGAGGTCGGCCGTATCGCGACGCCGGCGGAGTCGCCGTCCAAGGCCACCCGGCGGCCTTCCATCGGCCGCATGCCCTCGATCTCGACCTGCCCGCACAAAAGCCTCTTGGTGACCCCGACGGTTGCAACGGACGCGGCCACGCCCAGGTGCGAGGCGATTCCGGCGTGGCGAGGGTGGAGGATTCCCGTGCCGTCGACCAGCACCACACTCGATAGCCGGCCCGCCGCCCGAACTTCCTCCAGAAGTGCCGCCAGAAGCGGAAGCTCCCGAAAAGTCAAGTACGAGCTGATATAGGGAAACCGCACGGGCCTTTCTGCGGTGGCCGACCAGGCCAGTTCGCCCGTCGCCACGTCGACCAGGCCGTAAGCGGCCACGCCCTGCTCCTCGCCGGCGTAGGAAATATCGACGCCGCCCACCAGCCGAGGCATCCGCCGCCGCGATTGGATCCGGACCCTCGCCAGGACCTGCCGCTGCCACAGCGAGAGCTTCTCCAGGGGGCGGTCCGATGCGAACCGGTCGAAGCCGTATCGCTCGAGGTCGACAATTCCGCCGCTGGACGGGACCTCTTCGGCCTGCAGTCGCTCGGCCTGCCACGATGCGTCGGGGCTCCCTCCGCGGTCGAGGCTGCCCGGGATTCGGCCGCCGGCGCGGACGACGCGGTGGCAAGGGCAGCCG
>JBEKCP010000621.1:0-6153 GCA_050014815.1 Thermoguttaceae bacterium
AGGCAAAAGAGCACCCCGAGCCCGACCAGGGCCCAGGCCACGGCCATCGCCGTGACGGCCTGGTGGAACTGGCGGGAGACGACGGCGGGCATCTCCAGCGGGCCAAGGCGGAGTCCGTAGTAGTTCACCAACTCGACCAGGTAGAATGCCCCGATCCCGGCGATCCGCAGCAGGTTGGCCCGGGCTTCCCCTTCATATTCCTGCCAGCGGCCCACGATGAACCAGGGACGATCGGCGGGCGCAGTCGCCATGACGGGCCTCCTTCGTGCGGGCAGCGGCAAATCGGGCATGGTTCAGAATCGGCTTTCGGCAGGTAACACGTGGTAGGTCCGGCCTGCCGGGCCGGACCCGACGGTCTACAAGTCCCGCTCGGCAAGCGGGACCTACCGGCTGTTACCCGCCTTTGAACCATGCCGCAAATCGAGTGTGCCGCACGGGCACATTGTCGCAGGTTCGAGCGGCCGTGCAAGTGCCCAGCCCCCTCACCCCGGGGTACCCGCTCGCGGGTCCCTCTCCCGGAGGGAGAGGGGAGTGGCCGCTCAGATCGAGAACGAGTCGGCGCCCCAATTGGGATCGTGCATGTGCAGCCGGGGCTTCTCCAGAATCACGGTCGTGTAAGGGGCGACCGACGAGGTGAGCCACACGCTGGAACCGATGACCGCGTGATGGCCGACGACCGTCTTGCCGCCCAGCACGGTGGCGTTGGCGTAGATGACCACGTTGTCCTCGAGGGTCGGGTGTCGCTTGGTGCCGCGGACGAGGTTCCCCTCGGCGTCGGTGGCGAAACTCAAGGCGCCGAGCGTGACGCCCTGGTAGAGCTTTACCCAGTTGCCGATCTCGGTGGTCTCGCCGATCACTACGCCGGTGCCGTGGTCGATGAAAAAGTATTCGCCGATCTTGGCCCCGGGATGGATGTCGATGCCGGTGCGGCTGTGGGCGCATTCGGTCATCATCCGCGGGATGAGCGGCACCTGGAGGTCGTGGAGCAGGTGGGCCAGCCGGTAGACGGTGATCGCCTCCAGGCCGGGATAGCAGAAGATCACTTCGTCCAACGACTTGCAGGCCGGATCGCCGTCGTAGGCGGCCCGGACGTCCATGGCCAGGACCTTGCGGAGTGCGGGCAGTTGCTGGAGGAACGCGGCGGTCTTCGCCTGCCCGAGGGCCTCGTAGTCCGCCTGCTGCTGCGGGTCGCAGGGGGCCCCCTTGCCCGCCTCATGACGCAGCGCCCGGGCAACCTGCTCGGTCAACTGGTCGTGCAGGCGGTCGATCACTTCGCCGACGTGATAGGTGACGTTGCCGACGTGCAGGCCGTCGCGGCGGCGGTAGCCCGGGTAAAGGATGTCTTTCAGGCTCTCGATCGCCTCGACGATCGCCTCGTGGTTCGGCAGTGGGCAATGCCCCAGGTGCGTGATCGTGCTCTCTTCGCTGTAGTTCTCGACCAGCCGATCGGTCAACTCGGTCAGGGCCTCTCTAATGCGGATGTCGGTAGCCATGGCAGCGTGCTCGCTATGGACTCTACAAAATGAGATCCGGGAAACGGCGAAACGGGATTAGAGAAGGTGTCTGGGCTGTCCGGTCATGCAACCGGACAGCGACACGCGCAACAGCAGGCCGGAGTAAAGAATGGGCGAGAAATCATGGCAAAAAAGCCCTGGTCGTTCTGCTGCCTGTTATCCTACGCGCCTATCGGCGCGAAATCAAGCCGCATGGATAGATTTCGACCGTGCGGGCGGGGCGAGTTTACCGATTCTGCCCAGTCCGACGGCCACCGCCGTGGCGAGCCCCAGGAGCACGGCGGCCGTGACTTGATGGGCGGTCGTCACCAGGGCCGGCAGCGGATCGACCGGCAGCCGGCCTCCCGTGGCCGCCAGGGCGTCGGCCGTCGGCGAGGCGGCGACTGAGGGGGTCCGAAACGCCACCGCCACGATGCCGAGGCCCAACTGCACCACGACCAGGAGCATCAAGGCAAGGCCCCCCCATCGCAATGGGGGGGCCTTCGGCGGTTGTGTTGTACTGCACGCGCTAACCCCCGCCCCCACCGCACACAGTGCGACCACCGCGGCCAACGTCACATGGGCCAGCAGCCCGAGGTTCAGTTGCCGCACGAAGGTCCCCAGCAGGGTTTGGAGAAGGATCACGATCACCGCGGCCGTCGCCAATACGGAGTTACATTCCGCCGCACGGCGGGCAAGCCCGCCCGCTAAACTGTCGGGCGTCTCCTCGACGACAGATCGGCGGAGCATGACGGCGATGGCCACCAGGCCGCCGAGGATGGCGTGGGCGAAGAACCCGTGGACCACGGCCAGACAGTGGCTGTCATCGACGACGCGGAACCCGCCGAAGACGCCCTGGATCGCCACGGCGATGCCGGCCACCCAGGTACACGCGACCAAACCCTTGCGAGGCGGCAGTACCACGGTCAGGTGGATGGCCAGGGCAAAGGCCGCGGAGCCGGCCAGCGTGCCCAGCAGCCGGTGGAAATGCTCGTAGAAGACGCCCCCGGTCATTAAGGCCAGCGGATACAGGAACATGTTCGAGCCGAACGTATTGGGCCAGTCGGGCACGGCCATGCCCGCGCGGAAGCCGGTCACCAGTCCTCCGGCAGCGATTAGCAGCAAGACCGCCGCGCAGGTGATCCAGGCCAGGGCTGCCGTCCAGTTGGGGCGAGATCCCCCCGATGGCAATCGGGGGGCTTTGGGATTCCACCTCCCGGCGGCGGCGCCGAGCACGCCAAGTGCAGTGCTCAGCAGGAACCAGCCGGGCACAGGAGGTTCAGCGTGGCGGCGATCAATCCGACCCATACCCCGCCGCGGGTGCCGCGACCGGAGTACCGGCCGGCAACCCAGCCGCCGGCCACGAGGCATGCGAGCATCAGTCCGACGAACACGGCGGTCGGCACCCGGCTGAGCGGCATGAGGCCGACATAGGCGACGGCCCACATCGCCACCGTGGCGCCGAACCCAACGGCCAGCACGTCGCCGCCGCTTGTAGTCTCACGGCCAGTCGGCTCGGCAGGTTGCACAGACATCGTCGGCCCCTATATGATGAAAGGAATTGTTATAGTTCCCCATGGCCATGTTCTGCAAGCACTACCTCCAATTAGCCAAGATCCGCGTCATGGCCATGGTGCTGGCGACCACGGCGGTGGGCTACCTTCTGGCCTCGTCGCGGCCGATCGACTGGGGCGTCCTGGGACTTGCCGTGCTGGGCACCGGGCTGGCGGCCGCCGGGGCGTCGGCCCTGAACCAGGTCCTGGAGATCCATCGCGACGCCAAGATGGAGCGGACCCGCCGCCGCCCCCTGCCTGCCGGACAGATTTCGCGGGGGCACGCGCTCGTGTTTGCCCTCGTCGCGGCGGCGGCCGGCGTGACGGTCCTCAATGAATGGGTCAACCCGCTCACCGCCGTGCTCGGACTGGCGAACTTGCTGGTCTACGTGGGGATCTACACGCCACTCAAGCCGCGGACCCCGCTGAGCACGCTGGTGGGGGCCGTCTGCGGGGCCGTGCCGCCCGTGATGGGCTGGACCGCCGCCGGCCGCGGACTGTCGCTCGGCGCCGGACTGCTCGCAACCCTGCTCCTCCTCTGGCAGGTCCCCCACTTCCTCTCGCTGGTCTGGCTCTACCGCGAGGACTACGTTCGGGCCGGCTACCGCATGCTCCCGGTCATGGACTCGACCGGCCGGCTGACTTGCCTGGCGATCGTGCTGCACTCGCTGGCCCTCTTGCCGTTGGGGCTGGCGATGATGCTCTTCGGCATGGCGGGCAGCCTGTTCGGCGCGGCCTCGCTGGCCCTGGGTTTGGGGTTCTTCCTGGGGGCATTCCGGCTTCACCTATCCAGGACGCGCCAACGGGCACGCAGCGTGTTCCTGGCCAGCCTGATCTATCTGCCGTTGGTGCTGGCAATGCTGGTGGCTGATCGTCAAGTAGGTCCCGCTTGCCGAGCGGGACTACCCCAGTATCCCGCCCGGCAGGCGGGATCTACCGCGCCTCAGATCAAGTAGATCACCGCGAAGAGCACGCACCAGACGGCGTCGAGAAAGTGCCAGTAAATGGCCGAGTAGCGGATGCCGGCGGAGCATCGCGCATCGCACGGTCCGGCCATGGCGCGGCGAACCACCAGCGCCAGCGGACCGAGCCCGCCGAGCACGTGTACGGCGTGGAGGCCGGTCAGCACGTAGAAGAGCTTCACGTAGGGGCCGGTAGCCCCGGAGACCTCGATCTGCCGCACGACCTGCATCCATGCCGCGGATTGCAGGGCAAGGAACACAAGGCCCAGCGCCAGGGTGAACAAGAGGTTGCGGCGCGCGGCGGAACCGTCGGCCCGCCCGGCGGCGGCCACCGCCCGCTGGATCGCCACGCTGGCCGCCACGATGGCCAGCGTGCTGAGCCAGAGGGTCCGCGGGAGGACGGGGAACCCGGGCGGCGGCCACGGCTGGTGCATGCTACGGATCGCCAGGTAGCCGACGACGCTCGCCGCGAACAGCATCCCCAGCGCCACGACCAGGGCGTACATGCCCATCGTGCCGACATCCGGGGAGGGCAGGGGCGCGTCGGGGCCCCGATCTCGAACCGGCTCCGCGGGATGGCTCATGAGAGGCCCTGATCAGACGGGTGCCGAATTAGTAACTACCCTTTCCCGTACGGCCAAGGGGACCAATGTAAAATGCAAAATGTAAAATGTAAAATGCAAATTGCGTCATGAGGCCGGCAGACGGGCCGCGTCCTGCCTTTTGACTTTTACATTTTACATTTTTCATTTTGCATTCACGCTCTGCCTGTTCACGGTTGCCTCGTTCCGAAAGGCGTGTGGACTCCCTTCATGCCCGGCGCCTCGCCGGGATGGATCGACGGAGAGTAGGCCGCGGCGTCGGTCAGCACCAGCGAGATGAACAGCACGACGAACCCCAGGCAGCCCAGGAACAGGACCAGGAGGAACGGCCGGTCGTAGCGGAGGTGCATGAAGTAGAGCACCACGAGCGCGGCCTTGGCGCCGGCGACGGCCAGGGCGATGTAGAGGTTGAGGTTCCCCAGGTCCACGTTGGCTGCCGCCACGGTCAGGCCCGTCAGGGCCACCAGCGCGACGAACACGGCGGCCAGGGTGCCCAGCGGCACCACGTGGCCCAGGGCCGGAGAATCGGTTGTCATTGCTCAGGCTCTCATGTGATCAAGTACAACAACGGGAACAGGAATATCCACACGAGGTCGACCAGGTGCCAATAGAGGCCGGTGAAATCGACGGGACTATAGTACTGCGGCCCGAACTCGCCTCGCCGCGCCCGGACCAGGATCCACGCGATAACCGCCATGCCGGCCAGCACGTGGACGCCGTGCAGGCCCGTCATGACGAAGTAGATCCCGAAGAATATCTGGACGTTGTACGGTTCCGGACCGTGCCATGCCCCTTCTGCACCGGCAGGCTTACCGGCGAGCCACTCGGGCGAGACGCCCCTCGGGCCGATCTCGGCCGGCGGGATCGTCGATCGCTCGATGACCAGTCCGTCCACGGAGGCGGGCTTGGCAGCAACCCTCGCTTGCGGCTTCGCAGCCTCCTTGGGAACGATAGCGCCGGGCGGCGGCGACTCGGGTTGATATCGCATCCCGGTCAAGAGCCCCTCTTCCCACTTCGCCTTGTACTCGACGAACTTGATTCCAAGGAATGCCGCCGCACAGACGAGCGTGACCGCCAGCAACCGCACCAGCCACCGCGTGTTGCCCAACTGGGCCGCCCGGACGGCCGAGGCCATCGTGAAACTGCTGAAGATGAGAACAAGCGTGTTGGTGGCCCCGAGCGGCTTGGAGAGGTACAAGTGGGCGTAGACGAAGATCTCCGGGTGGTTGGCGCGGAAGACGGCGTAGGCGCAGAACAGGCCGGAGAACAGGAGGATCTCGGTCGTGAGGAAGAGCCAGATGCCGAGCTTGCCCGACTCGAACTGCTGAGAGGGCGTGGCGAAGTGATGGGCCAGGTGCCACGGGTCGGCGTGCGGGTCTTCGGCGTGGGGGGCGGGTTGAGTCATGGCTGCAACACCCCCTCCGAGCACCACGAGCGGCAATTGTAAATTGCAGATTGCAAATTGCAAATTGCAAATTGCGTAACGAGGCCGCCGGACCGGAGCCTCCCGCAACTCTCAATTTGCAATTTGCAATTTGCAATT
>JBEKCP010000622.1:0-3477 GCA_050014815.1 Thermoguttaceae bacterium
GCCGGAGTTCATCACCACGGCGCCTGCCTGCATGAAGACGCCGACGTAGCCTTTGCCCAGTGCTTGCCGGTAGATCCTTGCCGAGGCCGGGAAGATCAGCATGCGCGTGCCTTGCGCAACCTTCTGGCCCTTCATGATCTTCGCCGCTATTGCCAGGTCATCGAGCCGCCCGTTGGTGCAGGAGCCGATGACAACCTGGTTTATCTTCTTGCCGGCCACCTGCTCGATCGGCTTCACGTTATCCACCGTGTGCGGGCAGGCGATCTGCGGCTCCAGCTTCGAGGCCTTGATTTTGATGACGCTCTCGTAGGCTGCGTCCGCATCCGGCAGCACTGGCTCAATGGCGTCCGTCACGCCCGCTTCCTCGCGCAGATAGCGCGCTGTCTCCTCGTCCGCAGGGACGATGCCTGCCGTGGCGCCAGCTTCGACCGCCATGTTGCACAACACGAGCCGGCCAGAGGTTGACATCTTGCGGATAGTCTCCCCGTGGAACTCCAGCACCTTGAAGTTCGCGCCTTGCGCGGTGATCTTGCCGATCAGGTGCAGGATCAGGTCCTTCGGCCCGACGAACTTCTTGAAGCGGCCCGTCACATCCACCTTGATAGTCGCGGGCACTTCCACGTTCAGGACGCTGCCCAGCGCCCAGACGCTGGCCATCTCCGTTGCGCCGATGCCAAACGCAAACGCCCCCAGCGCGCCGTGGCTGGTCGTGTGGGAATCTGTCCCCACCACCACGTAGCCCGGGCGCACGTAGCCGTTCTCGGGCAGGATCTGGTGGCAGATGCCGCCCACGTCGCCCCGGATGTCATGGAACTTCCCCACGCCCTGGGCGCCGACGAACTCGCGCACCTTCTTCTGATTGGAAGCGGTCTTCGGTGACTCCGCCGGCACGCGATGATCGAAGATCACCGCCGCGCGGCTCGGGTCCCAGATGCGGGGCGTCAGCGGCGTGCCTTTATATATCTCCAGGAATTGGTTGATCACCAGCGCCGCATTCTCATGCGACATGGCCAGATCGACTTTCGGCTCCACCACGTCCCCGGCCTTCACGGAAGGGAGGCCCGCAGCACGGGCAAGTATCTTCTCAGCAACAGTCATGCTCATAGTCAGGATCTCCGCGCGATATTAGCCTACGATCTTAGCAGTGCCCTTGTACTTGGTATCCATCCTGTCTTTGGGCAGGTATTGGTCTTCGAGCTGGCGGTAGGCCTTTAGGCCGACGAAATCGGTGTATTCCTCGAAAGAAGACACCCATTTCGTCTGCCCGGCCAAAATGCCGGTGGGCGACTTCTTGAGCGCGGTGAAGAAGCTCGTGAGCGCCTTGTGCGCTACCATGATCGAGGCCACCGGAATGGACACCCGGCCCACCCTCATCTTGGCCAATTCCGGGATCGGCACCAGCTCCGTCTTCATCCCTGATATGGCGTCCATGAGATTCACCGAGAGCGGGCCGGCCAACTCATTGGTGACCGTCTTGATATCGGCCTTGGTCTTGATGCCGTCAATGAACGCCAGGTCCGCCCCGGCTTCCAGATACAGGTTGCAGCGGCGGATAGCCTCTCTCAGCCCCTCGACCGCGAACACATCGGTGCGGGCGTTGATGACGAAGTCCTTGTCCAACCGCCGGCGGACATCAGCGCAAGCCTGGACCTTGCCGGCCATCTCCTCGGCCGAGATGACTTCCTTGCCCGCCATGTCGCCGCAGCGTTTGGGAAAGACCTGGTCTTCGATGTTCATGCCGGCGACGCCCATGGCAATCAGCCGCTCGGTCACCCAAGCGGCGTTGACGGCATTGCCGCCGCCCGTATCCACGTCGGCCATGACCGGGATATTGGTCGCCTGGACAATATTCCAGGTGGTATCGAGCACGTCCCTCATCTGGACCAGCCCGACGTCCGGTTTGCCCAGGATCGAGGCAGCCAGGCCGTAGCCCGAGATTTGGATGGCCTCAAAGCCGCAGTCTTCAATGACCTTGGCGCTCAAGGCGTCGTGGCAGCCGGGTACGACCACCGCGCGCCGCGCCATAATTGCTCTCCGTAAAACAGTAGTCTTCTTCATAAATCAGAGTGCTTTGGGGTGATTGAGCGGCCGGTCAGAGCTTCTGGGCGATAGCCTCCGCCATCTGCAAGGTCGTGCTCGACCCGCCCATATCGTAGGTCCGGACCTTGCCTTCCTTGATGACCTGGGCTACCGCGCCCTCCAGGGCCACGGCCTTCTTCGACTCGCCCAGCCAATCGAGCATCATCTTCACGGCCAGGATCGTCGCGATCGGGTTCACCTTGTATTGGCCGGCATACTTGGGCGCCGAACCGTGCGTAGGCTCGAATACCGCCAGCTTCTTGCCGATATTGCCCGAGCAGCCAAAGCCCAACCCGCCCACCATTTGGGCGCACAGATCCGAGATGATGTCCCCGTAGAGGTTCGGTGCGACCAGCACGTCGTAGTTGAAGGGATTCTTAAGCAGCCACATCGTCATGGCATCAATGTTGGCGTCATCCATCCGGATCTCAGGGAAGTCCTTCGCGACCGCCTTGGCGGCTTCGAGGAACAGCCCGTCGGTCGCGCGCACCACGTTGGCCTTGTGCACGATCGTGACTTTTTTCCGCTTGTGCTGCCGCGCGAACTCAAACGCCGCCCGAACGATCCGCTCCGACCCCGCCCGCGTATTGATCTTGCAGGAGACGGCGTATTCATCCAGGGGCATTTCGGCAAACGGCGCAAAGGGCTTGGCCAGCTTCGCGAGCGTATCTGCCAACTCCTGCGGCACGGGGGCAAATTCGACCCCGGCATACAGATCCTCCGTGTTCTCGCGATAAACCACCAGATCGATGCCCTCCTTGAAATTGAGTGGATTGCCAGGATACCCCTTGCAAGGCCGCAAGCAGATGTAGAGGTCGAACAACTGCCGCATCCGCACAATCGGCGAGCGGTAGGTGAGCCCCTTGCTTTGTAACGCGGGCGCCAGTTCGGCGGCGGCAGTCTTGGCGGGCTTGGAGGTGATGGCGCCGAACATCGCCGCATCGACATGCCTCAGCAGCTCAATGGTCCGAGCCGGGAACGCATCGCCCTCCTGGCACCAGAAATCCCAGCCAATATTCCCGGGCAGATACTCCGCGTCGAGCTGGACCCTATCGAGGACAATCTTCGCCGCCTCAAGCACATCCACCCCGATGCCGTCGCCCGGCAGCCAGGCAATAGTGTATTTCGCCATAGAAACTGTGTCTGCCAGCGATGAAACCGGGTTCCATAGCCCACGTCAAGAAAGGGAAGGCGGAGGAGAAGTAAAGCCAACGCCGAAGCAGCACCGTAGCATCCCCAGAGCAGTGCAATAGTAGCAAGCATGTTGCAAGCATGTTCCTAGTACGATGTAACACGTTACATTTCGCATGTTGACCGCGCTCTTCTGTTGGTGAATGATGGGGGCATGGCACCCCGATATAAGGTTACCCTTTCCGAAGAAGAACGCCGCCGGTTGGA
>JBEKCP010000623.1:0-3471 GCA_050014815.1 Thermoguttaceae bacterium
TACTGCGAGGGCACGGGCAAGCTCCAGTTCGGCGATCGCACGATCGACGTGAGCACGAAGTCCATTCTGAACTTCTCCGAGACCATGCCCGACCGCGGTAAACCGGGCGTAGGCATCGAGACGTTCTTCACCATCAAGGGGCGGGATCTCGGCATGCGGGGCATGGCCGGCGACGAGATCGACGTGCGCATCGGCATGCGGGGCACACTGGTCAGGTCCGACCCGCCCGGCAGCAAGACCAAGTGAAACGGTGGAGAAAGCCATGAGCCAGAAACGGATGAACCGGCGCGATCTCCTGGCGGCCGGCCTCGGCGCCGGCGCCCTGCTGGGCAGCCGCACGCCGGCCTGCGGGTTCCCGGGCGCCTCGGCGCGCGGCGAGAGCTGGACCCTGCGAAACCCGACCGGCGAGACCTACGCGGACGAGGCGGTTCGCCTGCACCTGTCCGTGCCGAACGGGTCCTTCAGCGTGAAACAGGACGGCCGGCCCGTCCCCTTCCAGATCGAGACCATCGACGGAAAGCCGTGCCTTTGGGTCCTCGTCTCGCTAGGCAAAGGCCAGTCGCGGGAGTTCAGCATCGCGCCCGGCCAGCGACTATTGGGGCAACCGAAGGTCGTCGTCCGCCGCGACGGCCGCGCATGGCTGCTGGACAACGGCCGGATCGCCGTCAAGGTGCCGGCCGAGGCGGAGAACCTCGCACCGCCGCTGCTCTCGCTGCGGCTGCCGGACGGTCGCTGGGTCGGCAAAGGCTCCTGGATTACCGGGCTGCGGCTGAAGCGCTTCACGAGCACGCCCGTCGCCGACGGCCAGGTTTTCGGCAAGATCCGCCTCCGTTACGAGTTCGAAGGCACGGCCGGCATCGACGGCAGGACACCGGCGTTCGCCGCGGTGGACGTGGCCCTCTATCCCGGGCATCGCCACGCGGTTATCGAAGAGTCTCACGAGATGGCCCGCGGCGACGCCTGGGAATTTGACCTTTGTGACGGCTGGGAGGCGCGCACGCCGATCCTCGAGGTTTTCGGAGGGGGCGCGGGCCGGCCCAAGAACCCCGCCCTTCCCAAGGACCTCAAGCCGCTGGGCTGGGACGCCGATGCCCTGCAATCACGCTACGACCGCGCCGATCCCCGTCTCGGCGATACCCTGATGTGGCTCGTGCCCCGCTGGAACCAACACTATCAGGACGGCTGGCTGTTCGCTGTCAGCGACGGGAAACTGGCCGCCGGCGCTCTTCCGGTCCGCGCCGGCCGTTGGCTCTGGCCCCACGACAACAAGATCGCGATCAAGGCGAAGGGCACAGCCGACTACGCGGGCCTCCGCTGCCCCACCCGGCGCGGCGCCCGTTACTGGTTCCTCGCGGCCGGCGTCGTCGAGGACTTTGCCACGAGCGCCGCCGCCGATTATGTCTTCCGCTATGGATTCAAAGGACTGGACAAGCTGCTCATCGACTACATCACCGAGTGGCCCGGAAGGGACGCCGAAGGGTTCTATGCCGGCAATTTCAACCCCCTCTTCATCAGCCGCGGCTTTCTGGCGGGCAGGGGCGGTGCGCCCGGCGAAACGCCGATGGAGGCGTTGACCAGCGTGCAGGTGACTCTCGACCCGGACATGTACGGCGAGTACTGGCAGCTCTGGTCGCCGGAGAACCCCAATTTCTTCACCAGCTTTCACAACAGCAACGGCCTGCGGCATCTCTCGAAACTCCGGGACCATCCCCGCTACCGAGACCTTCTGCGGCTGGCTGCTGCCAAGGTGGCCGAGGACGTCTATCATTCCTTCACGTTGCCCAGCGGGGCGGGCCAGGAGTGCCCGGGATACATGGCGACCAACGGGCTGAGCAGGACGGCCGTGTTGTGCGAAGGCTTTCCGTTCGCCTCCGATGTGAGGGCCCGGCTGACCGCAGCCATGCGCTTCAAGCGACGCATCTCCTATCCCGACGGCGACATCCGCCGTCACAGCCCGATGGGCGACAGCCATCCTGACGGGCAAGCAGGGACCGGCATGGGCCGTGCCGAAGTTGCCGCCGAGGAGGCGCGAAACTGGCAGACGGAGGAACTCCAGGGTTGCGGCGTGGTCTTTGCGGCCAACCCCGGAACGCCGCGCGAGACCTATCTGGCGTTCAAGTCCGGGCCGAACCGCGGCCACTATCATGGCGATCAACTCGCCTTCCACTACTGCGCCGATGCCCGGCCGCTGGCCGTCGATCACCATTGCAGTTACAAGCCGCGGGCGGGCCAGGAGCACATGCACAATCGCGTGGCCTTCTTCACCGACGAGTTGCCCTTTGCCAACATGGACGGCTACGAGCGGCTGATCGCCTTTCGCACATCGTCTGTAGCCGACGTGGCCATTCGGCGAAATCCCCGACTGGTTGATTCGCCAGCGGATCCGTCCGCCCGCCTGGTATCAGCCCCCACGAAGTTGGTCGCATGGTTATTGGTGTTGACAACGCGGACCGCGTCGGGCCCCAGGGCGGCCTTCAACAGCGACTCGGGCTCCGCCTTGATGGCGCCGTAATCGTCGCGGGCGAGTACTTCGCGGAAATCGGCGTCGGCCTGGCTTTTGGCGCGACGGGCCCAACGCTCGCGACGGTTCTTCCATGAGTCGCAGGCGGCGACCAACTGGCCGATCGCGCCGTCAATCTGTCCCGCGCGGCCGCCGCAGCCGAGCAAGCCCACGGTGACCCGCTCGCTGGCGGGCGGCTTGCCCTCGGTGCCCAGCGCGGCAGCCGAAACCACGTAGGGTGAGGCCGCCAGAACGGATATATCCCGGAGAAAACGCCTCCGCTTCAACCGGCTTCGTTCAGACATAAGAGTTCTCCACTACTTGCCCGTCAGACGGACGGTCGCCGTGCCCTTGGCGCGGATCGGTACCTTGACTGTGTACCCATCGTGTTCCAGCTCGCCCTGCTGCTCTTCAACCAGGTTCGCAGCCCGGGCGGCCTTCACATCATAATGCGGCAACGTGACCGACGCCACTGCCGGAGCCCCTTCAGTTTCGGCCAGGCGCAGGACCAGCCCGTTGCCGTCCTCGGCCACCTTCAGCGCCAGCAGCATAACGTTGGGTTTGTCGATCCGGCAGAAGCCGTCTGACTCGGGCAGCGGACCCTGTTGGGGTCCCTTGATGGGTACGGCTACCAGTGGACTGGCCGCGGCATAGCCGAACTCGCGCGAGTTCCCCTGCTGCCAACCGCCCGCGTGCGTCGTCATCGAGTAGCGAAACAGCACGTCGCCCGCCTGGACCGTGGCGAAGTTCGTGCGGAAGTTGATGGCCATCGCATAGGAGTAGACGTGCCCCTTCGACATGTCCTTGGGATCGCGAAGGAAGGCCCGTCCGTAATCCGGCGCCGTCGCGCCGTGCGATGCCTGGGAAGTGCTGTCGGGCCACAGGCCGCCGAGCTTGACCAGCGGCGCCTCCAGGCTGCTCAGCGTCACCCCGCCGCGCCGGTCCCGGGCCGACACCCAGTGCTGCACGAC
>JBEKCP010000624.1:0-3441 GCA_050014815.1 Thermoguttaceae bacterium
CTTGCCAACAGGCGCCGGCCCTGGCCGGAAACGTGCAGATATAACAAAATTGTGATACTACCGCGGTAGTAGTCGCGCCTAGATCGAGTGGGCATAGGCCCCCCCTGGGGCCCGGCGCCGGCCGAATTCGGCACGTAAATCTGAGGCGGCCAACGTAACCAGCAACACGCGGATCGTTTCCCCTGCTACAGACCTGATCCGTCGGAGGATTCGCAATCCTCCGACCACCCCCACAAAGCAAAACAGCCGACCACCCCTCGCGGCCGGGGTCAATCTTTTCCTTTGAGTCTCGGAGTAGCGTTGGCGGGTCGAGGTGACACATTGGCATTGGTTGTAGTGTGGCCTGGGTTAGCAGTGGGGTATCGTGTTGTCGTCAGGGTATTCGTTGGGGGGTGATCTGAGGTTAGGGTGTAATGGAGACTTGAACGGGAGTTATGTGAGGGGTGGAGGGGGCGAATGGTGAGCGGGTTATGGTTGGCGGCTGGGTGAGGGGTCATCGTCTGGGCGGCGTGATGGCATCTAAGTCATGGTTGTGCAATGAGATAGGCTTCAGGTGTCACGTCGAGGTGACGACTTGTCACTCTGGGTCGTGGTGTCCAGGTGGCGGACTGGTGTTTAGAGCGGGCCAGTGTGTAGGGTGACATATTGTCACCTGGCGTATAGCTGGAATGTCACCCAGGGGAGGATTAGGACGAGAGCAGAGTGGATTTCGCTGGTCAGCAGGGGGCGTTTTGTGGCTGGTTGCGGAATATAAGTCGTGGTCGCAGAACGAGATAGGGATTTAGTGTCACCCGGAGGTGACGACCTGTCACCTTGCCTGTTCACTGCGTAGTGAAAACAGTGGTTTGGGTGAACGGGGTGAGGTATTGACACCCCCACCGGCACAAAGGGGGATCGGGTTTGGGGTAAGGGCGTGGCCGGGGAGGGGAAAGTGGGCTTGACGGCGAGTGCCGATTTTGCTACGCTATAACGTAACTTAGCAGTTTAGCGTAGTTTGCTTAGCAGGCAGCGGGAGACCATGATGGGATCTAAAGAGGCGTCCAGGAAGGGTGGCTTGGCCCGGGCGGCGGCCATGACGGCAGGGGAGAGGAGCGAGGCGGCCAGGGTGGCGGGTCAGTCGCGGTGGTTGGGGCACGGCGTGAAGTGGAGGAGGCGGCTGGCTGAGGTTCGGGCCGAGGTGGAGACCTGGCCGGATCCGGTGGTCTACCTTCGTCAGCTTGACGCCCTGTTGAAGCGTGGTGGGGATCTTGGCAGGTGACATATTGGCACCCCGGGCAGGAGTGGCTGGAGTCGGAGGAGACGCGATGAGCGAGAAGTTGGCCGATGTGCGATTCTGTTGCGGTCGCTACGTCCTCTTCGTGGCAGGGATCGCGGTTGCGATGGAGGGCGACAAGTGCCGGGATGGCAATCTGCCCGAGCGGGTGCTTGCCCCGATTCCCGAAGAGGAACTGGCTGCGGCGAGCATCGAAGGAAAGCCGGCGAAGGATCTGCCGATCGGCCTGGTTCGATTCTTTCGGGGAGACTGCTGGAACCGGGCCATGCTGGAGTGGGTTGCCGAGAGGATCAACGCGGAGGCGGATCGGTCTTCGGGTCGGGGGGAGAAGAGACTGGAGCATCATCCCTCCAAGGCTCGCCTGGCGGTCTGCTGGCTGCTGTGCTTCGCCGTGGCCGGGTCGGGTGCGTTGTTGGACGGATTGCTCAGCGGCGGGGCAACGGGGCTTTGTTCCACTGCGGCTCTCGACCTCCTTCTGATAGTGTGGTGCGTTGCGGGCGGCTTCGTGGTGGCGTGGATTGAGATCGGCAGATGTCCGATTCGGGACGAACGGGACGGGTGACAATATGGCATCCGGGGCCACCGGCACAACCGGTCTTGACGCGGGAGGCGGGTTTCGATAGTCTCTGGGCCTTTGATGATGGTACACGGGCGCCGAAAGGAGTGAGCGATGGGTCAGATGACACACGGGATCTGCTACGGGCTTCCTGGTTGGGCGATCCCGCCCGTAGATGGTGATTCGCAGCTTGAGGAACTCTACGAGGCCGAGAAGCGAAAGGTAATCGAGTCGCTCGCCAAAAAGGAGGGCCTTGACTACTGGAAGGCCCGCGGGCGGATCGTCCCGGAGTACACCTGCGAAGGCGCTCGGTTTCTGGGGTTCTTCCTGGCTTGCGGGGCGTCGGGCAAGGACGGCGTGGACGATCTGAAGGGCTTTCGGCTGTTGGATGTGGAGAAGCGCTACGCAAAGCCCCTGAAGGCGGCGACCAAGGCGTGGGACAAGTTCGCCGCCTGGTGTGCGAAGCGTGGAGTGGAACTGCCGCCGGCCGAGTTATGGCTGGTCGAGTGCGAGGTGGCCTGACGCACGCCGCAGGTGGCCTAACGGGTTGAAGGCGCCGGACTGTGGATCCGGTAGATGCGGGTTCGAGTCCCGTCCTGCGGACTGAGGTTCGAGCGAGAGAGAAGGAGACGAGCGATATGATGATGCTGGCGGAAATCCTTGTCGGTGGATCATTTATTATCCTGGCGTTCTGGGCATGGCGCAGGATTGATGCGGTCTCCGAGTACCGGATGGCGGTTCTTGACGCCTGCCACGAGAGAGCCCTGAAAGACATCAGTAGTGGCACCTTTAATTGGCTTTCTCGCTGGGATCGATACGAGGCATTGCCATCCTTCGACCGCATGATGCTTTCGCCGCGGAAGTGGCCGATGGCACGGCTCAAACAGATGGCTCTGGTGGAACGGGCGGGCAGCGCGGACTCTGGACAATAGGGCATAAACCTCTTACTGAAAGGACGAGTGCGATGAACGCGACATCTCTACTTCAGCGGCAGGCGGTCAAGGTCGAGGCGGTGACTGCGGACGAGAGCGACGGCGAGTTGCGGACCTTGGCGACCGAGGCCCGCGAGAAACTCGGCTACCGCGTCCTAGAGAGCCACCTGGAGGCCCGCAAGGCAGCCTTTGACGCCCACGATGCGGTCGCCCGGGCCATGGAGGAACTGCAAATCTTCCCCTACACGGCGGAGTCGGTGGCGGAGTACAAGAGGCAGGCGAAGGAGAAGGCGGAGCAGCCGCCGTTCCTGTTAATTCTCGCGACTTCGGCCTTCGCGTTGGGCTTTCTCCAGCTTGTCGCCTGGCTGGTGACGCTGGCCTTTGCATCCCAGACATGGCTGATGATTGCCGGGATCTTGCTTTTGGGATTGGGCCTCGCCTGTTGCCTTATCTGTGATCGGTCGGGGCTCTTAATTAAGGCTCGTTGGCTCCGCCACGGGATCTCGTCTTACCCTCGTCCGATTCCCGAGTTCGCCCTCCAGAGCGCGTTGGACCTCAAGACCAAATGCCCGGGCTTGGATTTCTTCGTGGACGAGATGCAGGTCAAGCAAGTCGTCGATCCCTTCCTGGTGGCCGTTGACCGGCATGGCAACGAATACTTCTTGGAGGTCTGGAACGAG
>JBEKCP010000625.1:0-3441 GCA_050014815.1 Thermoguttaceae bacterium
CCAAACCGTGGCACGGTCCGGAGACCGTACCACAACAGTGAAGCCGGATTCCACGACCATCCTGCGCCCGATCAGCCGCGCGGGCTGGAGGGAGGGTCTTTCACCTCGGGCAGGTCCGTGATGTCCCGCGGCGGCGGATCCGTCGCGCCGGTGCTGCGCGGGCTCCTCTCGCTCACCGGAATCCGGATAACGCTCGGACCCGAATCCGAGCCGGCGGCGGCCGTCGACCCCGTCGAGGCAGGCACCGCCCACGCAGTTGGGCTCGCCGGGACGATTGCCGATCCCGGCGCCGCGCCGGGCGCAGCATGGTCGCCAGTCGACGTCCCGCGATAGTTCATGCCTCCCGGCGGCAAGTAACCGGGGGGCGAAGAAGAACCCGGCGGCCCAGAAGCACTCGGCGACGGGGTAGTCCCCGGTGCCGGACTATAGTTGGGCGGTGCCGCCGAAGTCGCCGGCCATGGACTGGAATTATTGGCCGGCGGACCCGTAGCACCTGGCGGGGGACTGGAACCCGTGGGCAACGTGGAGGCCGGCCCCGAGGGGTATCCCGGCGCGCCCGAGTAACTCGGCATGGTGCGGTAGCCCGTCGGCGGCGGTGCGGTATAGGCCGGCGGTGTTGCCGGGCCGTAGGCCGGCGGTGTTGTCGCAGCGGCCGAGGCCAATGGCATGGTTGGCGGGGTGAACGTGCCGGCGCCCGCCTGCGGTATGGGCCGAAGCGGACCGCCCGGCGGCATTTGCGGCTGCTGCGGATAAGGGGCCTGTGGCTGCGGCTGATAACCCGGATCGGCCGGCCGACAGCCGATGGTCCCGGTGGCGGGAGGGGCAACGGTCGTTCGTCCCCAGAAGGGGTCCACCGCCGGTTGGCCCGGGTGGCAACATCCGCCGCACACCACGATTGCGAGAACTGCTAGCAGCGATCGCCGCATCGGGCAGACTCCTTTCTGCCGGAGAATCTGGGGAGGCGATAGGGTACCGTTTTTCCCGCCTGTGTCTAGAGCGGTTTTCCGCTATCGCCGCAACGCCGCAGGATACACGACCAGCGGCATGCCGGCGGCATCCGCCGGCCTCGCCGGGCTGGAGACCTCTTCCGGTTGCGAGACGTACGGGTTAATCACCAGCCGTGGAGACGGCGGCGGATCCGCCGGTGCCGCGGCGTCCGATCCCTGGGCCGGCATCGCTGCCGGAGGGTACGCCGGATACGCATAGGGGCTCTGCCCATAAGTCCGCGGCACGATCCCGCTGTAGTAGACCGGTGGATAGAGCGCGTAATAGGGCAACCGATCTGCCGAATAACCGGCCCCGGGAGGATACCAAGAGCCTCCGCAGCCCCAGCCCCAGAAGTATGGCCCCGGGACCGCCCGGGCCGAGCCCGCCAGACCGGCCATTAGCACCACCGCCGCCACCCCACGCACAAGCACTCTTTGAATCATGGTGTCACCTCGTTGACTGAGCTTGCTGATGTCACCCGGATTACCAGGTTAACCCAATTATACCGGTTTGCAAGCGGCCGGCCAGCAGAATATGTAGCCGGCACACGCCGTGTGCCGAATTCCGCGACCATCCTTCGGATGGTGCCCGGAGAGTGCGGACTACATGGCCATCAGGGTTTCTCATGTTCGGGGTGCAGATGGTCTGGATGCTCGCTCGCGGGGTCTCCTGCGGCGGGTATCGCGTCCAACTCCGACAGTTGCGGCGGGGTCTCCCAGCCGGCGACTTCAGGCACCTCGAAGACGACTTTTCCCAGCTCGTCCTTCGGGATCCGCCTTTCGCACCCCCCCACGGCAAGCAGAATCGCCGCCAAGCCGAAGATAGGTCCGATACGTCGCAGCACGCGATTGGTCTCCGTCGCAGGCGGCTGTTATGCTGGAGCATAACCTACCCGATGATTCTATCCGGCGGCCGCGCGGTATGAAAGCACCAGCATGACGCCCGAGATCCTGACCGCCCGGCTGAAGGCGGAGGCCCGCCGTCTGGGTTTCGACCTGGTCGGGGCGGCGCCGGCCATCGAGCCGCCGGGACTGGGGCATTTCCGCCAGTGGCTGGCCGACGGCTTTGCCGGTCACATGCGTTATATGGCCGATCGGGCGGCGGCCCGCGAGCATCCCCGTAACGTGCTCCCGGGCGCCCGGAGCCTGCTCGTGCTGGCGATGGGCTACCGGACGGTCGAACCGGCCCTGGCCGGGGTGGGACAGGCGACCGTTGCCCGCTACGCCTGGGGCCAGGACTATCACACCGTGGTCCGATCGCGGCTCCGCGCTTTGGCCGACTTCCATCGCCACTTGGTTCCTGGGGCCGCGGTCCGCGGGGTCGTGGACACCGCGCCGCTCCTGGAGCGGGATTTCGCCCGGCTGGCCGGGCTCGGCTGGATCGGCAAGAACACGCTCCTGATCCACCGGCGGCTCGGGAGTTGGCTGGTGCTGGCCGCGCTGCTGAGCACCGAATCGCTCGTTTACGATGAGCCGATGGCCAAGAGTTATTGCGGGACCTGCCGGAAGTGTCTCGAAGCCTGTCCGACAGGGGCCCTTGTCGAGCCCTATCGGCTCGATGCCCGCCGGTGCATCGCGTATCTCACGATCGAGTCGCGCGAGCCGGCGCCGGAGGAGTTGCGGCCGCGCATGGGGCAGCGGATCTTCGGCTGCGACGCCTGCCAGGAGGTCTGTCCATGGAACCGCCGGGCCCCGGTCACGAGCGAGCCGGCGTTTCAGCCCGGCCCGGGAATGAACCCGGTGGAATTGGTCGAACTCGTCGGGCTGGACGAGGCTGCGTTTCGCGAGCGTTTTCGCGGCACGGCTTTATTGCGGGCCGGCAACCGCGGGCTGGTCTCTCGCGCCGCGCTCTACATTGCCCCCGGTCGCGTAGCGACGTTATGATGGTAGCCGTGGGTTTCAACCCACGGACCGGGAGCCAGTCGCACGAATTGCGTCGCGTAGCGACGCCTGATGCTTCAGCCGTCGCTACGCGACGAATGCGTGGTGGTGCGACGCTAACGGCGGATTAAAACCCGCCGCTACCATCATTGCGTCGCTACGCGACGAGTACCACATCCGACCACTGCCGGGCCAACGGCGTCGTCGGTGTTGCATGTCCCCACGGCTACTATAAAATGGCTTTACGGTTGGGCGGTGTTCTCACCGTTGTGCGGCCCCATTAACCCGTATCTTGGACGAGGATATGCCCGACGACCAAAGACTATTTGCTCACCTCCGGAGAGCGCCAGGGATGTTTGTCTGGCATGTGAGCTACGACACCGTGACCAGCTTTATCGAAGGATACGACACAGCGCTCCAGTCGGGTCCTTTGCGGGGCTTTCGAGAGTGGCTGGTGGTAAAGAACAACGGAGGCAACAGTCTTGGGTGGCCTGTGCATGTACTACGCTCGGCGTTCCCGGACGTCGAAAACGCGTTCGAGGCTCTCAACGCGTCTCCGGAAGCCCAGAACCAC
>JBEKCP010000626.1:0-3437 GCA_050014815.1 Thermoguttaceae bacterium
CCGCATTCGCGGTGGCTCCACCATCACGCAGCAACTGGTCAAGAACCTCTTCTTCGGAACGCGCCGCTCGTACCTGCGCAAGGGTGCGGAGTTCACGCTCGTCCCCGTCGCCGAATTCGTCCTCGGCAAGCAGCGCATTCTGGAGCTTTACCTCAACGTGGTCGAGTGGGGCCCGGGAATCTATGGCGCGGAGGCGGCCAGTCAGCACTACTACGGAACCTCGGCCCGGCATCTCGGCCGCGAAGAGGCCGCGCGCCTCGCCGCGATTCTGCCCTCGCCTCTCAAGCGCCGCCCCGAGCGCATGGATCGCTACAGCGCGCTCATCGAGCAGCGCATGAGCCAGATGGGTTGGTAGCCGCACTCCGCATTCACGCCGTGCGCGCCGGATTTCCCCGCTGTACACTTGATTGTTCCTCTCGTCGTCGCATGAACGCTCCGTCCGATCTCGACCTTCACTGGATGCAGCGCGCCCTCGAGCTCGCGCGCCGCGGCATCGGCGTCACCTCGCCCAACCCTGCCGTCGGCTGCGTCATCCTCGACCGCGCCGGGCGGGTGATCGGCGAAGGCTGGCACGAGTACGACCTGCTCGACCACGCCGAGATTGTCGCCCTCAAGGAAGCGCAGCAACATGCTGCTGACCGCGTTCACGGCGGCACGGCCTACGTCACCCTTGAGCCCTGCAGCATCACCGGCCGCACGCCGCCCTGCACCGATGCGCTCATCAAGGCAGGCCTCGCGCGCGTCGTCGCCGCCACCATCGACCCCAACCCCGCCGTCGCCGGTCACGGCCTGGAAGCGCTTCGCTCCGCGGGCATCCAGGTCGCCGTCGGGCCCTGCCAGGCTGAAGCCCGCCGCCTCAACGAAGGCTTCGCGCGCTGGATCCAGCAACACCGCCCCTTCGTACTCATGAAGGTCGCCATGACCCTCGACGCGCGCATCGCGCCGCCGCCAGCGCAACAAACGCCTCACGCGCCCTACTGGATCACCAGCGAAGTCGCCCGCGCTGCCGTCCAGCCCCTCCGCTGGCAGGCCGACGCCACCATGGTCGGTGTCGACACCGTCGTCGCCGACGATACCTGGATGACCGACCGCAGCGGTCTTCGCCGCCGCCGCCCGCTCCTCCGTATCGTCCTCGACTCCGCCCTCCGCATGCCGCTCGACTCCAAAATGGTCTCCACCGCGCAGAACGACGTCGTCATCTTCACCGTCTCCAATGATCAGGTCCGCATCCGCGAGCTCACCACGCGCGGAGTCCGCATCGAAGTCCTGCCCGCCGAGGCAGGCCGCGTCCCCCTTGAAAAAGTCCTCTTGAAGCTCGGCGAAGAGGGCGTCCTCACCCTCCTCACGGAAACTGGCACGCGGCTCAACACCGCATTTCTCGCCGCCAGCCTCGTCGACCGCCTTCACCTCTTCGTCTCGCCGCAAATCATGGGCTCTGACGCGGTCCCCGCCTTTCGCGGCCTGTCCAGCTTCGTCCACATGACCGATGTCGAAGTCGAGCGCTACGGCGACGACCTCGGCCTCAGCTCCCTCCTCCGCGACCCCTGGCCGCCCGCGCAGAATCTTTGAAACGCTTCGCTCCCGCCCGGCGTCCAATAGAATAGTGGTGTACTCGTTCGGCTCTCACCCCGGAGCCATCCCTGCCAGTAGCAAAGTGATTGAAAGGCAATGTTCATGGTCGCCTCTCCCGTCATCACGGCTGTCGTCTCGCTTGTCGGCCTCGCCGGCGTGCTCGTCTGGCGCGTGCGCGAGGGCCGCACCGCCGTGACGCTGAAGAAGATCGTGATGCCGCCCATCGGCATGGCCACCGGATTCTGCATGTTTCTTGTCCCCGCCTTCCGCATGCCGTGGACCTGGGGCATCGGCGCCTTCCTCATCGGCGCAGTCGTCTTCGCCTATCCGCTGCTGCTCACCTCCGACCTCCATCTCCAAAACGGGGTCATCATGATGAAGCGTTCCAGCGCCTTCTTCGCGGTGATCATCGTGCTCGCCGTCGTCCGCTACCTCGCCCGCGGCTACTTCGACCGCTTCCTCACCCTCGAACAGACCGGGGCCATCTTCTATCTGCTGGCCTTCGGCATGATACTCCGCTGGCGCGCCAAGCTCTTCTTCGCCTATCGCGCCCTCACCAGCAACCCTGTCCTCGCTGCCCCTCCAACCCCCGAAGAAGCCCCCGCCAGCGACTAACACGCGAACGACCCACATCAAACCTGACGCCGCTAACTCCGTTCATCCCGTTAGCTCCGCTCATCCCGCTTACTCCGCCGGCTTTTCTGAACCCTGACCCCTGATCCCTCGTTCCTCGTCTTCTTGTTCCCTTGGTCCCTTGGTCCCTGCCCTTCTATGAGACAATCAACCGTCGGCACGTTTCCCCGTCTCATTCCCCACCAAGGAAGAATTCGATGCCTCATGCAGCGGCTGCGAACTCCCTCACCCTCGAAATCGAGCGCAAAGGCTCGACCGCCCTTGTCCACTGCCACGGCCGCCTCGTCGCCGGGGTCTGCAACAACCTCTACACAAAGGTCCATCCCCTCATTCCTGAGTCGAAGCGCATCGTCCTCGATCTCACCGACCTCGCCATGGTCGATAGCATGGGCCTCGGCACTCTGGTCCGCCTCTACGTCTCGGCCAAGGCCGGTGGCTCCTGCCTCGAGCTCATCAATCTCGGCAAGCAGGTCCGCGAAATTCTTGGGATCACAAATCTTCTTTCGCTCTTTGGCGATATGTGTGAAAAGGGCGTCGCGATGAGGTTCTGATTCGAACGCTTCATTGCGGCATTCTCGCTCGCTCCGACGCTCCCCCATTCCCGCAATCCCTTCGACTCGCGATCCACGCCTTTCTACGCCCCATTGGCTACTGGCTACTCCCTTGCTTTCTCGTTCCCTTGTTCCCTTGGTCCCTCGGTCCCTAAAATGAATCCATGTTCACCGGCATCATCGAACAAACCGGCACCCTCGTCAGCCTCACCGATCGCGGAGGCGTTCGCCGCATCACCATTGAAGCTCCCGGCATCGCCTCCCGCCTGCGCGAGGGCGACTCGCTCGGCGTCTCCGGCGTCTGCCTCACGGCGCTCGATCCCGACCCCACCTACTTCTACGCTGACCTCGCTCAGGAGACCCTCGACCGCACCTCCCTCGGCTCCCTCGCCCCCGGCGCCAAAGTCAATCTCGAGCTGCCCACCGCCGCCGGCAGTCCCCTCGGCGGCCACATCGTCCAGGGCCACGTCGACGGCACCGGCGCCATGACCGCTCTCGACCCCGTCATCGCCGAGTCGAGCCCTCATTTCGACCGCCAGACCACCGACTGGACCCTCAAGGTCCGCGTTCCCGAAAACGTCCGCCAGTGGATGGTCCACAAAGGCTCCGTCGCCGTCGAAGGCATCAGCCTCACCATCGCCGGCGTCAGTGGGGCCCCCGGCGACAGGTCCTCGTCGCCGG
>JBEKCP010000627.1:0-3393 GCA_050014815.1 Thermoguttaceae bacterium
TCGAGGCGATGAGCGACCCCAAGGCGAGCTTCCTGGCGTGGTTCCGCTCTCTGGAGCGGGCGTCCGGGATTCATTTCGATCTGCCCTCTTCGCTGGGCATCGTGCTGGAAGGGCTGCCGAAGGAGGCGTTTACCGTGGCGGTGCCGCCGCTGCGGTGCAAGCTCCGCATGCGGCAGGAGCTTCCCGAGAATCTGCGGCAATTGTGGACCGCCGGGTCGCCGGACTATGAAACCCTCGCCGCCGAGGCCCAGCGCCGGCTGAAGCTCTACGGGGCGGACGACGCCCTGCGGGCAATCAGTTCGCTGGTGGACGATCGGCCGGGCGATCCGGCCCTGGCCCGCGACCTCGCCTTCTCGGCAATCGAGTGGGGGCTTCCCGGCCAGGCCTACCACTTGCTCCGCCGCGCGGCCGCGGCGAGGACCTTCGAGCCGCTCGCTTACTACGCCTTGGCCCACTGTTTGGAAGAGGCCGGCAATGCCGACCTGGCGCTGGTCTATTACGAGCTGGCATGTGGCGGCCAGTGGGATGGGCGGTACGGCGATCTCCACAACACGGCCCAATTCGACTACTTCCGCTTCCTCCGCCGGCTGGCCGACGGCCGCTCGACCGGCACGCTCGCGGGCTACGCCCGGGCGCGGCTGGCCACGCTCGCGGCGGCACAGGTCCGCGACACGGCTGACCTCGTGGCGCTGATCTTCTGGAACACCGACGGCACGGACGTCGACCTTCACGTGACCGAGCCCAGCGGCGAGGAGTGCTACTTCCAGCACCGGCAGACGGCCGCTGGCGGGCATCTCAGCCAGGACGTGACCATGGGCTACGGTCCGGAGATATACATCCTGCCGCGGGCGGCCGCCGGGACCTACTCGGTGCGGGCGCAGTACTTCGCCGCGGACGCCAACCGCGCGAGCACCCGGACCAAGGTCCTTGCCCTGATCTACCAGGGCTGGGGCACGAAGGACGAAAAGGTTCTCCGGAAGGCCGTGACGCTCAGCGGCAGGAGCGACATGTACGAGTTGGCCCACGTGGCGATCGGCTCAGCCGGCGAGCACGACGCCCCACCGCGGAAATAGGCGGCCTCGGTCCGTTCTCCCGCGGGCAGTTCACGACGGCGGGGGTGGAGGAGGCGGGGGCGGCCGCAACGTCCACGGCTTGACCCCCGGCGGCAACGGACCCGCCGGGTACCCGCCGGGCACCGGCTTGGGCGAACCTGCTGGCGATTCTATACGATGCCCAAGGTGAGATCGACCGGGCTATTTCCGTTCTGTTGGAGTCGGAACATTACTGCCTATCGCATGGAATTCCCTTCGATGCCAGGGACGTGTTACAGGAGTTGGGAGAGGCCCGTGGCGGGGCGACCGGGCGCGCCGGGTCGCACAGTAGGACGCGCAGGGTCGGTGCCGTTTACCGCCGGACCAGCGGAAATGCGACGTGGCGCACCAAGGCGCGCAGGCCTCGCACGACGAACAGTTCGCCGACATCGAGGCCGCCAGCGAAACGGCGGGGATGACCACCACGGCCCCCTGAGGGTCGCCCCGAAGCCTTTCCCCTGCGAGACTCCCCTGGGCGAGGCGGCATCCTCCCAAACTTGATGTTAGGGAGGAACGGGGAGAGGTCCGGTTGAGTAGAAATAGGCAAGTTCAATAGCCGCCCATCTCCCCAATACGGGACGTGTCCCGCCTTTCCCCTTACCCCACCCACCGACCGGGCTAAGATGAAGGGCATAGCAGTCGTTCGGCTGGCGGACGGCACGGTCTGTGAGGCCGAGGTACACTGGTATGAGGCGCACGGCATAGGCCGTAAGGACTTCAAGATCAAGAGGGCCATCCGATGAGCGATTTTGTGATCTGCATTCGCAGCGACAGCAATCCGGCAAGCCTGATCCTGGGCAAGGTCTACCGCAAGTTGCCCGATGCCGAGGCGGAAAAACACGATATGCTCCGCGTTATTGACGAGGACAAGTCCGAGCCGAGTGGTTATCTCTATCCCGCCTCCATCTTTGCGCCGATCGAGTTGCCGGAGTTGGCCCAGCGGGCACTGACGACGGCCGGCGGCTGAGGGGAGGAGTCGGGGAGGAGCCGGGACAGGTCCCGCCGAGCAAGAACTGGAACTCCAATAATTGTCCATATCGCCGATATCGAGTTTGTCCCGCCTTTCGTCTCCGGATCCATAAAAATGCCCCAGGACGACCCCCAGGCTTCGCCGGCGACAGCAGCAGGCCACGTTGCGGACCACGCAAAAGCTGTCGTAACCGCGTCTCGCCGTCGCCGATACCTATTCGGCACGCGGGCCCTGCTGTCTTGGGTCGCCATTTGGCTATTCTTCGTCGTTGTCGGTTTGGTGGCGTTGTTCTGGCTCAGTCCGGATATGCAGAAGGCGCGACGGCAACGGCGCGCGGTCGAGGCGGTCCTCGCGGCGGGCGGCAGCGTGGATTACGATTACCAGTACGATGCCCCCGGAGGAAGGTTCCTCCCCGACGCGACGCCGCCGGCGCCCGGGTGGCTCCGGGCCGTGGTTGGGGACGGCTATTTTACCAACGTAATTGCGGCCGGTGTCGACGATTCAAGCATTCAGTATGTTGGCGCGTTTCCCCAACTCAACTTTCTCCAAGCGTACCTCTCTCATGCGACTCCCGACCGGTCGGCGCACCTGGCGGGACTCCCGGTTCTTGAGTTCGCAACGCTTACGGGGATCGGTGTTGACGACCGTGCCCTGGGGTCCCTGAAGGGATCGAGGCGACTCAAGTGCCTTTATCTCGGGGACACGAGCATTACCAACGCCGGAGTGGCGTCCATCAGGGGCATGGATGCGCTAGTGTTACTGGACCTGAGTTCTACAAAAGTCGGGGATGATGCGCTGGAGAATCTGGGGGCCACGGTTCATCTTCAATGGCTCGATCTTGGCCGCACCCAAATCGCCGGGCCCGGTCTGCGCCACCTCAACGCGCTGAAGGAATTGCAGGACCTCAACCTGCACGGAACGCGGGTCACCGACGCTGGGCTGGCGTACATCGCTGGCCTGACACAGCTCAAGTGCCTGAACCTGGGCGATACGCATGTCTCCGACGCCGGGCTGCCGTACCTCGCCGGCCTTACGCAGCTTGAGATACTGGACTTAGGTGAGACATACGTCTCGGACGCGGGGATGCCGCGCCTCAAGAGCCTCACCCACCTGCGCCAACTCACCGTACCCGGAACTAAGACGTTTCCGGTACCACCCGAGCGGGTCAAAGGCATGCGTGAACTCCAGGAATCGCTGCCGAATATGCGGGTGCACCCAGGCTGGTGGCCGAAAGGCGAACGCGGGCCCGGTCCGGTCGGGCGAGAATAGGCAAGTTCGTTAGTTGTCCATCTTGCCCGTATCCGACCTGGCCCGCTTTTCCTCCGCCTTGCC
>JBEKCP010000628.1:0-3391 GCA_050014815.1 Thermoguttaceae bacterium
AAGCGGGACCTACGGGCTGCGCCGGCTTGATGGGCATCCACTGGCGGACCCGCATCCTTGGCCCGAACGTCTCCGCCCTCGCCAAGGCCGCGTGGGAGGAGAGGGGCCAGGGGTCAGGGGCCAGGGGTCAGGGGTCAGGGGTCACGCCCTCCCCAGTCCCGCGTGCCGATGCGGCACGACCGGGAGAGGGACCGCAAGCGGTACCCGGGGTGAGGGCTGCATTGCCCCGATACCTGCCGGCCGACGATTTCTATGCCGATTGGGCGCGTGCCGAGTTCGGTCCCGAGGCGGCCGCCGAGCTGGCTGCACTTTTCACGCGGATCGATTGCCATTTGCCGCGTCCGGCCGACTGGGTCCACGGGCCCGGCGGCATCCGGCCCGACTCGCGCGATTGGGCCGAAGTGCGCAAGGAGTACGCCTTTGTCGAAGCCGACCGTGTTACAGGGGGTCAGATCGTAATCGAGGCCGAGCGTTCCGCGCAGGGCGTAATCGTGGACCATGGCTGAGGCGCTGAGCGGGCCGATGAATCCCAGTTGCTCGAAGCCGGTGCCCAGCGTCAGGGCCGCTCCGGCGGAAAGCCGGTCGGTCACTTGAAACCCGGCCGCCATATTGACGCCGAGGACCATGTACTCGTTGCTGACGTTGTTGAGAATCGTGCCCGGCGCCATGCCGCGGTACTCGTCGCCCAGACCGCTCAGGCCGGCCAGCGGCGTGCGGCACTTCCCCGACCGCCGCGACGAGGCCCTCGACTGGACCGACCGCATGTTCGCCTTCAACACCACGTGCTTCAATTGCCACGTGACGGAGTTGGCCACGAACTACGACCTGGCGACCGACACCTACCACACGACCTGGTCTGAGCCGGGCATAAGCTGCGAGTCCTGCCACAAGGCCGGCAGCAAGGGCAACGAGTGCATTGCCTGTCACATGCCGATGACGCGTTTTGCGGCGATGGGACGCAGCGACCATTCGATGCGGCCGCCGACCCCGGCCACGACCATTGCCTTCCACTCGCCCAATGCCTGCAACCTATGCCACGCCGACCACGACGCGGCCTGGGCCGACCAATGGGTCCGCAAATGGTACCTGGGAAAGGTTGCCCGGGCCTCGTCATGTCCAGGCCATGCCCCACCCCACCGCCGGTTGACCGTGGCCATAGCGGATCGTTCCCTCAGAAGGGCACTTTCAGAGCATCACACAGGAATCGCATGAAAGGGCGGCTGGCGCTGAAGGAGGCGGCCACATGGTCCAGGTACCCCTTCCCCAGCACGTCCTGCTCCTCCAAGTCTTCCACCGCGATGAAGTCCGTCCGCTTGAGATGCTCGACGCACGGATGATCGGCCGGAACGCCGCGGGGCGGACGCCGGAGGCTTGCGCCGTCCAGATGGAAGCGATGGCGGAACTTCCGGTCGTCCCGCGATCGCAGCCACAGGTCGGGCCGCTCCAGGATCGCCCGGCGGACCCGGCCGAGCACCTCGGGCTCCGGCCGCCAGGGCGATGGGCGTGATCCACCGCTTGACGGATCTGATCACTGGCCCCAAGGGCCTGGACTTGGCGGGGGAGGCGTTCCGGCTCAGCAACGCTCGGCTGTTCCTGCGATTCCGGCCCGTGCGGGTGGAGAGGCGGCTGCTCAACAAGGTAGCCGGGGGCGTGGTGGTGTTCGGCGCCGCCCCCGATCCGATCGAGATCTACCGCGGCCCGACCGGGCGTCGGGCTCTGAACTACAATGGCTCGACGGCCTTGGCGGCCGCCGAGCCGGGTAAGCCAAGCTTACCCTCACCCCCAGAAACTACTATTGGCTCCGGTTCGGAGAGTAACTCGTTTTGACTCTCGGCGTCGGCCTAACCCAATTGGGCACTAACCTGCTTATGCAAAGGCTCCAGCAGCATTCTTGTGACGCTATTGAGGGCTACGTGGGCGAGAGGTCGCTCAGTCAGGATCGGAAAAGTGGCCGGGGAGGGTAGGCACAACGCCTTCCAGGTCGGCTACGACTGGCACCTCCCGGCCGAGTGCTGTTGTAGCAGGCGGCGGTGGCGTTGTCGATGATCCATCCTGGTGGACAGGACGAAAGCCAAAACGGTAAGTTGAAGCGGGAACTCCAACAGCAGCAGAAGAAGACGGCCTTTCTCGAAGCCCAGGAGCGAAAGCGCCTCGGCCAACCGCAGGCTGCCGAAGAGGGCGAGCTGGAAGGGGTCAGGTATTCGGCCCGATCCGTGCGAGCACAACGGAAGCGGCTGGGATTGTCGGCGGCGGATTACGGCAAGCTGGTCGGCGTCTCGGGCCTGACGGTGTATAGTTGGGAACACGGCACATCCCGCCCCCGACAAGCCCAGCTCGCCGCTCTGGTTGCCGGCTTGCCGTCGTCGTCATAGACCTCGATGACGTTCTTCTCGGCGAGCCACACGGCATGGCCGCCCTCGAATCGGTACTTCTCTCCGACGAAGTATCCGTCATGGATCAACACCGCGTCCGTAGAAGGGTGGCGGGGGGCGAGCACAGGCCCATTTCTGCCAGGGTGGTCGTTACCGTGTCGTGGATCACCATGTTGCCGCCTCGGGATGCTTGGCTCTCTTAGCATCGGCCATCCCGAGGCGCAGGTTCGCCTTGTGACGCCGCCCTCCGCTCAGATTACCCAAACGGTCGAGTGGATACCCTCAGCGATGTCGGCCTGATCTCGGTCCCCATGCCCCCTTTGCCTCCATTCTAACCCGTTTGGGCCAGAATTCCGCTGTTCATCCCCCTCTTCAGATATAGTTGTTGTAAAAACTCGTGAATCGCCACTATGGATACTTGAATTGCCCAACAGTGGCCGTATAATCTACCGAGCATGTCGGTTTTCCCACCCGCTTGCCTACTGTGGTTAGGCAAGCGGGTTTGTTCGTTTCGCCGTCGAGACTGGTTTCCGAACCTTACCTTAACGAAAGGAGGTGGGCAGTCAAACCAAACGGTTCATGCTCGCTCTGGGCATTTCACATCTTCCGGGGCGAGTCTACCAACACAACCTGAGATCGAACATTACCCGCTTGACCAAGGTGAAGCGGGCTTGTAGTGCCTAACGGCACCAGTCAATTTCCGCCCTGACCGTGCGTTCCTTCGTTCAGGGCGGTTTTTCTTAGGGCACACCTGGCCGGGGGGAAGTTCCCCGCACTCTGATGCTGTAACTCGGGGCGAACTCCCGCCTGAACTGATGACGGCACGGCACTTCTACAAGTTTTCGGACGACGACCAATGGGTGCTGACCACCAGAAGCGGCGTCAAAATCGCAGCCTTTGCCAGTGAGGCTGACCTTGACCGCTGGTGGCGAGGCTTGAAGAAACAGCGGGGCCGGATTCTCACCAGGGTCCGAAGGGGCACAGCGTAATCGTCCGAATCGCTTCTCAGTCCTCCGCAC
>JBEKCP010000629.1:0-3385 GCA_050014815.1 Thermoguttaceae bacterium
GGCCCACGGCGATACTGTCAGCCTGTCGCTGGCGCACAAGCGCTGGTCGCAGGGCGAGAAGGGCAAGGTGGTGATCGAGGATGTCCGTCGCACGGCCCCGTTCCAGCCCGACGCCCCCACGGCGGAAGAGGCCGGGTTCCTGGCGAGCCTGGCCCTGGCCAGCCAGCCCTCCCGCGACCTGTACACGGTCTACCAGGGCTGGCTCGACCGCGTAGCGGCGCTGGAAGCCGCCCAGATCACCGGCACGTTCGCGCCGCCGGAGTCCGCCAACCGTGGGGCCGCCGTGCGCGAGGGCCTGGACGCCCACGCCCAGCTCCAGCGGGAGCTGGCCGTCCTGCGGGCCAGGGCGAAGAAGGAAAAACAGATCAACCGCCGGGTAGAACTGAACCTTGAAATCAAGCGGCTGGAAGCGGAGTTGGCACGCGCCACACAACAATTAGGGCCGGAGTCCATTCCATGAAGACACCGTTCGCTGATATTTTCCGCAACAACCGGGCTCATCACGATATCGCTGGCTTGGCGGACATGCCAACCGAGCCCGAGATTCTGGAGAGGCATCTTGGATTCCTGAAAGTGTGGCTGGAGACACCTGGTGAACCGAGCAAGGAGCAACTTGCTCAGGTGATGTTCGTGCTTCTGCGTATCGCGCAGTCAGAGCCATGTGATGGCAATTACTTCTGGCCGTTGGTTGCAAATCGTCTGGGAGTGCCAGCACTACAGGTCGGCCAGCAGAAGATGGCTGGGGAGTGGTTTAGAAAGGGCCTGAAGTGTTTCGGTTACGAAATCTTCAGTGAGGGCCGTTCTTATGTTGACCCCATATTGATGCACGCCGGTATTCCCCCAGTATCGCTCAACGGTCTGCTTCACATGATCGACAAGTGGATCAACTGCTTCGGAGCCGAAGTGCCGAGCCGTGAAGATCTCCAAGAGGTAGCTAACTACTCGGACCCGCTCCACGAACACGTTCGCCGACTACTGAAAAGTGGCTGGGAAGGCGCAACTGATATTTGGAATACTCTCGCTGGAGTTCTTACTGCGTCAGACTGCATGTCCGTTGAACAGTCGCTCGCAGGGCTGCCAAAGGCGATTGATCGTGATACCGTGCGGCAGTTCCTAGACACCTCCAGTCAGGAAGTACGTGTCGAGGGCACAACGAAGGGACGGCCAAACCCGCAACACAGGCGACGGCGAGACGAAGCTCGTTGGGGGACAAAGCAGAAAGCGAAGGAAGCAAAGAAGTGTGAACGATGCGATGCCCCGGCTATTACGGGCGGGCGTTTTTGCAAGAAGTGCAGAAAGCTTGTTATCAAGGAGATGTACGAAGCCGGATATCTTAAGGTTACTGCGAGAGCATGAGGATTTCTATGGACAAGATTACCACCGCTGACCCAGAAACCAAGTCGCCGGACCTCGTCGCCGAGAACATCGAGCAACTCAAGGCCCTGTTCCCCGAAGCGGTCACGGAGGGGCAGATCGACTTCGAGGTGCTCAAGCAGTTGCTCGGCGGGGCGCTGGATGAGCGAGAGGAGAAGTACGGGCTGAACTGGAACGGCAAACGCCGTGCCCGGCAGATCGCCCTGACGCCTTCCACCGGCACCCTGCGGCCGTGCCCCGAGGAGAGCGTGGACTGGGACACTACGCAGAACCTGATGATCGAGGGCGATAACCTGGAGGCCCTGAAGCTCCTCCAGAAGTCCTATGCCGGGAAAGTCAAGATGATCTACGTTGACCCGCCGTACAACACCGGCAAGGACTTCGTCTATCCCGATAACTTCCAGGACAACATCCGCAACTACCTGGAGCTTACTGGGCAGGTTGATACTGAGGGGCGTTCGATCAGTTCCAACACCGAGGCGTCCGGTCGCTTTCACACGTCATGGCTTAACATGATGTACCCTCGCCTAAAGTTGGCACGCAGCCTGTTGCGAGAGGATGGCGTGATCTTCATCTCGATCGACTCCAACGAAATCGCGGGACTGCGGATGATATGCAACGAGATTTTTGGGGAGGAGTGTTTCGTCATGGATCTTATCTGGCGAAAGCGAGATGGCGCACCCAATGACCGGACTATAGGCTCGGTCCATGACTACATTCTCGTCTACGGAAAAACCGTGTCATCAACCTCGACTCGCAGCATGGCCGAGGATGCACTCAACCTGATGCCGCGCACTGAAAAAGCAGACGCGGAATACCAGGTCTTTCGAGAACCCGATGGCCCTGACTCTCGGGGTCCTTTCCGTAAGATTGACACCACTGCGAACGCGAAGGGCGGTCGTAATGTGCCCTCGCTACACTTTGGTGTTCTGAACCCTTACACCCAACAGATGGTGTATCCACGGGACGGCACGTGTTGGCGGCACTCCGAAGTGGAGATGAAGAGACTGCAAGAGGAGAAACGCTTGTACTGGGGAGTCAATGGGACGGCAACTACGCCGATGCGCAAGTTGTTTGTGAGCGAAGCCAAGCAAGGCATGTCAACGCCGTCGATCTTGCCTGATATGCCTCTCAATCAGCACGCAGCAAGGGAGCTAGAGATACTGTTCGGAAGGAAGTCGGTTTTTGATACGCCAAAGCCAGTTGGGCTTCTTAGGTTGCTCACGCACATCGGCAGCAACCCCGATGATCTCGTGATGGATTTTTTCGCAGGTTCAGGGAGCCTTGCGGAAGCCGTTATGTCACTCAACTCGGAGGACGGGGGTACTCGTCGTTACATCCTTGTCCAGCTTCCTGAACCTCTTGACCCAGACAACAAGGACGTTGAAATCGCCGTCAACTTCTGTCGGGAGATCGGAAAACCTTGCAACATCGCCGAAATTGCGAAAGAGCGCCTGCGTCGGGCTGGCAAGAACATCCACCAGGAGAAACCGATGTTTGCGGGCGATCTCGGCTTCCGCGTCTTCAAGCTCGCCTCCAGCAACATTCGAGCCTGGGCCCCGGACCGCGATAACCTTGCGACGACGCTCCAAGAACACGCTGAGCACTTGAGGGCCAACCGCACCGAGTCGGACATCCTCTTCGAGTTGCTGCTGAAGCTCGGTCTGGACCTCACGGTGCCCATCGAGCAGAAGTGTATTGCCGGGAAGACGGTTCACAGCATCGGCGCGGGCGTCCTCCTGGTCTGTCTGGCAGAGCGGATCACCACCACCGAGGTGGAACCGCTGGCGCTGGGCATCGCCGCCTGGCACAAGGAACTTTCTCCGGCGGGCGAATCCCAGGTGGTCTTCCGCGATAGCGCCTTCTCCGACGACGTGGCAAAGACCAACCTGACCGCCATCCTCCAGCAGAACGGGCTGGAAAACGTGAGGAGCCTGTAGGGGGGATGACCATGAAACTGCACTTCGAGCCCAACCTCGACTTCCAGCACGACGCCATCGAGGCCGTCTGC
>JBEKCP010000630.1:0-3381 GCA_050014815.1 Thermoguttaceae bacterium
AAGAACCTCGATGGCCTTCGAAGCATCCTTGCGGTTGAGCGCGAGTTGCGCGTGAATCGTTGGCAGGTAAATAAACTGCACCCTGGCATTTTCCGGGAAGCGCTTGCCCAAATCGTCGGCGAGGTGCTGCGGCCGGGTCGTATCCCCGGCCAAGGCCAGTGCCAGCGCCGCTAAGTACTGCACATCCCGGTCTGTTGAAAGCCCGAGCGCCGCAGCGGCGCGCTGCCGGGCCTTGGCTCCATTGCCGAAGATGGCTTCCCGATAGGCTGCTGAGGCTTCGGAGCCCGCTTTATCCTCTGCAAGTTGGGCCGAGGCCACTGCGCGGCGGGACAGCTCCCGGGCCTTCCTGAGTCCACCGGAATAGGCGGCCGTATCGGCTTCGAGGGCCAGGTCCCCCCCTGTAAACCAGGCCACCTGCTGCGTCATCCCTGCCGCATCGTTCTTCAAGAAGGCAAGTTCGTACAGAAGGATGTGCAGTTTGGGAGAAACGAACTTCTTCGCTTCCGCCTCCCGCGCCGTCGCATCGGCTTCCTCCAGTCGGTTCAGCCAGAGATAGGCGAAGGCGACGTTGGCATAATTCATACTGCTCGGGCCCATGCGGAGGGCCTCGCGATATTGCTCCAGGGCTTTGTCATATTGCCCGAAATGCCAAGCGTAGATACCGCCCAGTAGGTTGTGCGGCCCAGGGTCTCGCGGATAGACGCGCGCATAGAGTTCATAGCATTGGCGCGCTTTTTCTGAGTCGCCCACTGCAGAGACGTAGTACCGACACTCGATGTAGATCTTCTCACCCTCGCTCACCCGCTGGCGCAGTTCGTAAGCCTTCTTTGCGTTCTCAACCATTAGGCTTATCTCCCCGAGATTGGCATAGCACGCCGCGAGCGCGACGTAGGCCATGGCGAAATTTGGGTCCAAGCGGATGGCCTGCTTGAACAATGGCACGGCAGCGGCAGAGTCGCCTTCTCCCAAGGTCTTCCGTCCGAGGCTGAACGCCTGCAGGGCTTCGAGCGAGGTTGTAGTGCCCTCGTCAAGCGGCGTATCGAACCTTTGAACCGTGCTGAGCGATTCGCCCAACCTGCTGCGGATTTCTGAAGCTGCCTTCCCTAGAGCATCAAGAACGTGGCTCTTATCGTTTGCCTTAGCTTCCGTGCTCGTCAGTGATTCTCCATTCGAACAGTTCACTGCTTTCAGAATCAGACTGTACTGCGTGCCAATCTGTGCAATCGAGCCGTCGATGACGGCCGTGCTCCCTGTCCGTTGACAGATTTCCCGCGAAATCTGAGGGGTGAGTTTTGCGTCGGCCGGATGCTCCATCAGGCGCAAGGTCTGCTGGATGCGCTGGTCAGGGACAAGGCTTAGGAAGGGTGACTGTTCGAGTTGCACGGTCAGCCCCTGCCGGAGCGTGCCGTCAAATATCGGGTCCCCCGTCATGTTCGTGAAATCGGCGAGCACGATGGTGTCTTTATCTGTCAGTGGCTTGCTTCGATGCGAACGATAGTAAAGCCCGCCCGCGACGAGCAAGGCGACAAGCAGGACGGGAACCGCAATCTTCCAGGGTTTCGTAACCCCAACCGCAGGAGCTTCTGCCGCTGCACTCCGTCCGCTCTCGCTGTCCCGCTTCAGCCGTTGCAAATCCGTTCGCATGTCGGAGGCATGCTGGTAGCGCAGATTGCGGTCCTTCTCCAGAGCCTTGTTGATAATCTCTTCCAGCTTGGACGGCACGTCGGGATTCAGCCGCAGCGCAGGCACGAGGTCGCGGTTCATGATTCCCTCAGAAATCACTGCCGAGGTTTCACCGCGAAACGGTAACGTTCCGGTGGCCATTTCGTAGAGCACTGCGCCAAACGAGAACAAGTCGGTGCGGGCATCCAGTTCCTTTCCTCGAACCTGTTCGGGGGACATGTAGGCGACCGTCCCCAACGCCGTCCCCGGACTGGTCAAGTGTTGTTCGTCCATCGATTCGGTCTGTGTGCTGGCCGCTGCAACTTGGCTGGCAGAACTCGTGGGAGTCACGACTTTCGCCAGCCCAAAATCTAGAATCTTGGCGTGGCCGCGCTTGGTGACGAAAATGTTGGCGGGCTTGATGTCGCGGTGGACGATACCAGCGGCATGAGCCGCATCGAGAGCGTCCGCGATCTCGATTCCGAGCGACAACAGGGTCTCAATTCCCAGTGGACGACCTGCAATGCGGTACTTCAGCGTCAGCCCGTCCAGAAACTCCATAACGATGAAGGACTGCCCGTCCTGCTCGACAATGTCGTGAATCGTGCAGATGTTGGGATGGTTCAGTGCGGACGCGGCTTGGGCTTCGCGTTGAAAGCGGGCTAATGCCTGCGGGTCGCGGGCAACTTCATCGGGCAAGAACTTGAGGGCGACGGAGCGATGCAGCCGCGTGTCCTCGGCCTTGTACACCACGCCCATCCCGCCACCGCCCAACTTCTCAACGATGCGGTAGTGCGAGATAGTCTGGCCGATCATTTGGCTGAAATCTTAGGACTGGGGGTGGGGCAAGTCAATGAAGGGCAGCAGGTTGGCGGCGTCTCAGCGCTATGGTTGATGATAAATCGCAATTACACTCAGAACCCCGGCCAAGATTTGCAATTTCGGAAACTGTAAAGCCACAGCCACGGCGAACAAACGGCGCAAGCTTGTGGCTAACGCCTGGTAGCGTCAGTTGACACTGACCACTTCCGGTTTGCCCGTCAGTCGGGCAAAATCCGAGCTAATCTGTGCTGAATGAGAGGTTCCCATTTATGAGCTGGCTGGGTTGGGTACTTGCCTTGTTTATCGCGTATTGGTTCCTAAGCGACCTGTTCAGATCGAAACGGTGCTATCCCCACGGAGTCTTCGGTCGATGCCGACGCTGCGAGGAAGAAGCCGCGGCAAGAGTCAAAGCAGAAGCCGAAGCAAGAGCCGAAGCAGTTCGTCAACGGATGGAGATCGAAGAGACTTACAAGAACATGGATGAAGCGAAAAGAGATGAACTGACTACCTTGGTGAAAGAACGGGCCAAACGAGAGGATCTCTTCATTGGGCCAAGCGATTTGGAAGCAGCCGTCGTGAGGATGTATAAGAGGTCGCTTTCTGGCGTTTGCGGATCTTCCCGTGGTCGATAATCACGTCATGCTCATAGGTGCTTCCGTCAATCTGTATGGAGCCGAAGGAGAAACTGCCGAATTTCATCTCGACCTCCAAGGCGCGAAGGCTTGGATTCTTTTCAAGCGCACTTCTTGGCCGCGATAGCGGAGAAGACGGACCAGAGCTCGACGTCATGACTACCACAGGACGGGCAGGTGGTCTCCCTTTCCTCGCCGTCGACGAGGGCCAGGATCCTCGAGAAAGTTTTCTTGCAGGTGCGGCAGAAGAATTCGTGGTGAGGCA
>JBEKCP010000631.1:0-5956 GCA_050014815.1 Thermoguttaceae bacterium
CGCCGGCCCCGCCCAGCGCCTTGCTCAAGGTGCCGATGCGGACACTCACGCGGTGCTCGACCCCCAGCAGTTCGGCCGCTCCCCGGCCACACGATCCCAGCACGCCCGTCGCATGGGCCTCATCCACCAGCAGCATGGCCCCGTGTTGCTCGGCCACGTCGGCCAATTCGACGAGCGGGGCCAGGTCGCCGTCCATGCTGAAAAGTCCGTCGGTAGCCACCAGTTTGCGGCGGGACTTTCCGGCGGCGCGAAGCAGGCGATCGAGCGACTTCCAATCGCCGTGCGGGTAGGCGCGGACGTCGGCCCGGGAGAGCCGGCAGCCGTCCCACAAGCTGGCGTGGTTCTTGGCGTCGGCGAAGACGGCGTCGCCCGGCCCGACCAACGCGGCGATCGTCCCCGTATTCGCGGCGAAGCCGGAGGGGAAGACAAGGGCAACCTTGGTCCCTTCGAACTCGGCCAGGCGTGTTTCCAGGCGGTGGTGGGCGGCGGCGTGCCCGGTGATCAACGGGCTTGCCCCGCTGCCCAGCCCTTCTTCTCGGAGGGCCTCGATCGCGGCGGCGGCCAGTCGCGGGTCGGCGGCCAGCGCCAGGTAGTCGTTCGAGCCGAAGTTGACGCACGGCCGGCCGTCAAGAACGAGCCGGGCCCCTTGCGGCCCCTGGCGAGTTGTCAGCCGGCGGCGGAGTCCCTCGTGCTCGATGGCCGCCAATTCGTCGTCGATCCACGTCAGCCTGGGGTCCATGGCCACCCCGCGTCATTCATCGTCGAACACTAGCCCGAAGCGCTAGCGAGGGTCATGCGTTGCCACTCCCTCGCTTGCGCTTCGGGCTAGTGTCGCTTTGGCCCGTGAATCATTGGGCCGCTACGGGATCTGGGGATTCGTGGTCGCCTGGCGCAACGTGGCGGTGTATTCGCCGGCGGCCTTCAGCACGGCGGAAGGAACGACAATTGTCGCTTCCAGGCCGCCGGGGGCCGCCTTCACCGCCATGCCCACGGGCGGCGTTTGCGGGAACGACGGCACGGCCGGCATGGCGGGCGGGCCCTGGAACCCGGGTTGCTCCTGCATGCCGGCCATCATCTGCTGCATCATCCGCTGGATCAGGCTCACGTAGCCGCGGGGGCTGACATAGGCGACCCACTGGGCGCCGGCGGGCATGAGGGCGGCCGTCACGGCAACGTCCTTGTCGGCGGCCAGGCCGGGCTTCGCGCCGCGGACCAACTCGACGGCCTCGCCGACCTTCTCCGGCGTCGTCCCGTAGCCGAGAACGACCGTCGTCTCGTTGGCTGCGGCCAGATACATCTTCATCCTATTGTTCGGGCCGAACATCGCCTGCATCATGGACTGCTGCATCTGCTGCACCGGATTTTCGCCGTCCGTCTTGGGGATCGGAATCGTCACTTCCAACTCCAGGGCGGGCCGGCCGCCGATCTGCACCTTCTTCATCTCCATGGGCTTCAGGATGCCGTCCTTGGCCTCCTTCAAGATCCGATTCTGCGCCTCCATCTGTTTCTCGTACTGCTCGATATGCCGCGGGGCGTTGTCCACGCGCATGGCGCCGAACATATTGCTGTAGATCGGCTCGCCGCGCCTGCCCGTCTTCATGACGATCGACATCGCCTCCATCTGCTCCAGCAACTGCATCGAGTTCTTTGCCAACTGCTCGGTCTGCTCGGGATTGAGGCCGTAGAGGGAGAAGCTCTTCTGCATGAGCTCAACCCCCAGCGCGGCCAGCCGTTTCATCAGGGGCGCGGGCGTTGTCGCGCCGAAGGAGACGACGAACGGGCCGCCGGGCAATCCGGCCATCAGGTCCTGCTCCGCCGGCTTGATCCCGGCAAGACCCTCGCCGAGTTTGCTGTCCTTGACGAAGCGCAGGCGGCCGGTCAGGCGGACCGTGCCCTGGTCGTCGGCCGAGACGGCGGCGGCGGCCAGCGAAACTTCCTTCTCGGCCACCGCAAGGACCTTGCCGTAGAACTGGAAGACCGCGAGGACGGTGGCCATCTGGCCGCCGAAATCGGCGTCGATCTTGCCGAACTGCTCTTCGACCTTCTTCAGTTCCTTCTGGGCCTTGGCGGTGGCCCACTGGATTCCGGCGCGGGTCGCCACAAAGGCCGCATCGTTCTCGTTGAGCCATGGCTCGATTCCGGCCAGCTCGCCGGCGATGCTTTGCTTGACGTCCAGCACCTTCTCGAGCGGCTTGCGACCCTTTTGGAAGCCAAGGAGGGCGTAGCCGCCGCGCCGTGCCGCGAAGCCCTTTTCCCCGGCGACCTCGATCTCGGTGATCCTCTCGTCCGGCTTCGCCCCCTTAAATTGTGTGATGAACCCCTTGTAATCCGTGACCGGTATGACGAAAACGCCGCCCGGCTCCGTCTCACCCGAGCTGGGCGAAAACGCGATCACGGCTAGAGCGCCTTTCTCGTCGAGCCCTTTCTGGATGCCCATGAGCGCCTTTAATTGCGCAAACGGGCTGGGGACCGGCGTCTGCACCATGCCGGCGAGTTTCTGGACCTTGGCGTCGGCCTCGGATGGGTTCTTTACCACGGCCACGGCCAGGGCGTCGCTCGGGACGATCGTAAGAACGCTCTCGGCGGCCCGGGCCGCCGCTTCGACATGGCCAGCCCGAGGGCCAACGCCGTCACGCACCACGCGCGTCGAGTCATGACAGTTCTCCTTGGAAAAATGGTCGTTCTCGTCGGCATTAGTCTACCACGCGTGTCTGCGAAGCCGCAAGCGGCGGGCAAAGAAGGGATTAGGGATTGGGGATTAGGGATTGGAGGGGCTTCCGGAGCCGCGACCATGCTGCGCGCGGTGCCCGGCTGTTCCAATCTCAAATCTGAAATCAAAATCCAAAACCTCCAATGCCCCCTAATCCCCAATCCCTAATCCCTAATCCCTAATCCCTTCCCGGGGCCGCCACGATGGCGGCGACCAGTCCGTCCATGGTGTACGATTGGGCTTCGGCGGCGGGCTCGTAACCGAGCTCGCGGAGGACGCCGGAAGTGAGCGGGCTGATGCTCGCCAGGCGGCTCTTGCGAAGCCCCTGGCCGAACAGGCCGACGATGGCCCGGGCGATGGCCGAACTGGTGACCGTGACCCAATCGATCTGGCCGGCCAGGAGGGCCGCCGTGACGGCCGGATCGGCCGCGGCGACGTCGTGGGTGGAATAGACGACGACTTGTTCGACGTGGCCGCCCGCCGCGGCGAGCTGCTCGGGCAGGATGTTGCGGCCGCGGCTTGCCCGGGCCAAGAGGAACCGCCGCCCGGGGGCATCGGCCGCCAGGGCCGCCGCCAGCGATTCCGCCCGGAATTGTTCGGGCACCAATTCGGCCCGAAGGCCGTAGCGGGCCAGCTCCGCGGCGGTTCCCGGACCAATCGCGGCCAGTCGCACGCCGCTGAGTTGCTCCGGGCGGCCGCCCAATCGCCGCAGCCGGTCCAGGAAATATCGCACGCCGTTCGTGCTGGAGAAGACGAGCCAATCGAACTCGGCCAGTCGGGCCAGGGCCGCATCCACGCTGTTCCAGTCGGGCGGGTCGCAGACGATCACCCCCGGCTGTTGGAGCACCTTCGCCCCCAAGGCACACAGCCGCTCGCCGAGCTCGTGCGATTGGTCGCCGGGCCGGGTTACGAGAACGCAGAGGCCGGCAAGCGGGCGGCCGGCGGTGGGGTTCTGAGTGGAGTTTTCAGTTTTCAGTTTTCAGTTCTCGGTCGGTCAGTTGCGAAGCCGCAAGCGGGGTTCGACCATCCGCGGGTATCCACCCGCGGCTATTTCCCCCTTCATCCTTCCGCCTTCATCCTTACTTCAGAGTCCCATGCCGAGGAAGCCGCCGCGGGCGTTGCTCTCCGCCTGGAGCCGCTCGATCCGTTGGATGGTCCGCTGGAGATCGCCGGCCGCGATGTACCGCTGGAACTCGACCTGGACGGCCCGGCGGACCGTCTCGGCCAACCACGCGGCGGCATCGGCAGTGAGCCACTCGCAGACATCCCGGCTCAGGTCGACCGACAGGTCGCACTTTAGCGTCTGGAGGTCGTCCGCCTTGGTCAACACGGTACCCTCGAAGGCGAACTCCACCATCCCGACCTCGCGGTCATTGGTCAAGTGGAACACGCACCGCCCCTGATGGAGGTAATAGGTGTTATACAGCCCATGCTTGTCGGCGGCCTGACGGAGCCGTTTGGAAAAGGCGACCGTCTCGGGCGAGGCATCCAGAGGGGCGTCGAATCGGCCGACCGACCGCAACGGGAGGCACTCGAACGTAATCTCAACGGCCTGGCTCATGGCCGTCCATTGTAGGCGGAGAGGGGGGCGTTGAAAAGCTACCCGGGGATCGCCCTTGAGTTGGCGTCCCAAAGCGAATAAACTTACATGTTTGGCACCACGTAGAGTGGGTCGACGGGCACCGACGGGCACCGACGCGCAGCGTTGGTCGGCGAGCCCCACCAGATAACCGGTGGGGCTCGCTGCGCTCGACCCACCCTACAGAGTATCGCAGTCGGGGCCCCCGTGAGCAGGGCGAACGCAAACTGCAGTTCAGGGCCGTCGCAAGCGGCCCAGCCGGATCCCACCAGTCCGCAATTGACCAGCGGGGCCGATATCGTCGTCCAGTGCCTGGTCAACCACGGGGTGGACACGGTATTCGCCTACCCTGGGGGCGCCAGCATCCCGCTCCACCAGGCCCTGACGCGGTTCCGGGACAAGGTCCGGGTGATCCTGCCTCGGCACGAGCAGGGGGGCGGGTTTGCCGCCCAAGGTTACGCCCGGAGCACCGGCAAGATCGGCGTGTGCATGGCCACGAGCGGCCCCGGGGCCACGAACCTCGTGACGGCGATCGCCGACGCCAAGCTGGACAGCGTCCCCCTGTTGGCCATTACGGGGCAGGTGGGCACACCGGTCATCGGCACCGACGCCTTCCAGGAGACGCCGATCGTCGAGGTCTGCCGCAGCGTGACGAAGCACCACTACCTGGTCACCAGCCCCGGCGACATTACGCGAATCATGCGGGAGGCCTTCTACGTGGCGACGACGGGGCGGCCGGGCCCCGTGCTGGTCGATCTGCCCAAGAACGTCCAGGCGGCCCGGGTCGTCCCCGACTACGACGCCCCGATGGCCCTGCCCGGCTATCGCGGCGAAGCGAGCCGGGCCGCGCCGGAGGAGATCCGCCAGGTGGCCGATCTCATCCGCCGGTCCAAGCAGCCGGTGATCTACGCCGGCGGCGGGATCGTCGGCGCAGGGGCCAGCGGCGAGTTGATCGAGCTGGTGCGCAAGACGCAGATCCCCGTCACCACTACGCTGATGGGTATCGGCGCCTTCCCCGGCGATGATCCGCTCTCGCTGGACTTTCTGGGCATGCACGGCAGCGTGGCCGCCAACTACGCGGTGGACAACGCCGACCTCTTGCTGGCCCTGGGCGTGCGGTTCGACGACCGGGTGACGGGCAAGGTCTCGGAGTTCGCACCCCGCGCCACCATCGTCCACCTCGACGTCGACCCGTCGGAGATCAACAAGATCAAGAAGTGCCACCTCGGGATCGTCAGCGACGTGAAGTACGCGCTGGCCGAGCTGAACCGGGTGGTCCACCCGCCCGCCGACCTGGAACCATGGCACCGGCAGATCGCCGCATGGAAGGCATCGGATCCGTTCAGTTACGACCTTGCCGCGGAGGAGATCCTTCCGCAGCACGCCATCCACGAGCTGTGGCGGCTGACGCAGGACCGCGATACGATCATCGCCACCGGGGTGGGCCAGCACCAGATGTGGACGGCCCAACACTACAAGTTCCGGCGGCCGCGGCGGTGGCTTTCCAGCGGCGGGCTGGGCACGATGGGCTTCGGGCTGCCCGCCGCCCTGGGCGCCAAGGCCGCCCACCCCGATCTTCTGGTGGTCGACATCGACGGCGACGGCAGCCTCCTGATGAACGTCCAGGAAATGGCCACCTGCTACTGCGAGAAACTGCCCGTCAAGGT
>JBEKCP010000632.1:0-3371 GCA_050014815.1 Thermoguttaceae bacterium
GTTCACCTGCCGGACGAGCCGGCAGGGGTCCGGGAAAACACGGCGAGCGCTCTTCTAGCTGCCCAAACTTGTTCACCTGCCGGACGAGCCGGCAGGGGTCCGGGAAAACACGGCGAGCGCTCCTCTAGCTGCCCAAACTCGTTCACCTGCCGGACGAGCCGGCAGGGGTCCGAACATTCACGGCGCGAGCGCTTGGGCCAGGTCGGCGATCAGGTCCTCGGTGTTCTCGATGCCGCAGGAGAGGCGGACCATGTTGTCCGGATGCATTGCCTTTCAATCGCCAGGCGAACACCTATTGCGGTGCCTGTTGCATCGCCGATCGATGGACCCGGCGTTGGACGTCGGTTTCGATAACACCGAAAGTGGCCTCGTGCCGCTGGACAGTCATCATCAAGGCCTGCAACATCCGCTTCGCCGTGAAGTAGTTGGTGATGATCCGCTGGGTGATGGCAATCGGCACAGTCGGCACATCGAACGGCTGCGGGTTGAGTCCGAAGTCGATGATCAATTCTTCCGGCGTGCCCGTCACGCGGCAAAAGTTGGTGTACAGGGGGACGGCCTTTGAGTCATCGACCTGGATCTGTGCCTGCTGAGGTTGGGCCTGTGCAGGGGCCTGCGGGGCCGTGCCGGGGGGGCTGGCGGGTTCGACCATGAGAGGGGTCCTTTATGTGAAGCTTTTGGGTTTGACTGCCAATCTGCGGGTGGTCCCAGGCATCGCCCCCCCATTGTAGACGGACCGCTCCGCGATGAGAATGGGGTCTACGAGGCTGACACTGGTGCCCGGGTGGCGGCCCACAACCGTTCACGGGAGGAGTTGCGCATGAACCAGCAGGACAAGATCAAGGGTGTTGCATTCTCTGTTTCAGGCTGTATAATCACCAAAAGTCGTCGGATGACTAGCTGAAGAACAACCCGGCCCTGCCGGGGGGTTCGTTGAAGAGTAAGCCGACGTGGTCGAGCGCCTTCGGGTGTTCCGCCACGTCGGCTTTTTTTGTTCTTGGCAGCAAGAGGCGTTCGGAATCCAGGCAAGGAAGGTTTCTCTGTCCTTACTTGTGGAGGTGCGACGATGCTGCTAGCCACGGTTGCTGATGCCCATAGGAATGACATCGGAGTCGTTCCCGAATCCTGCCCAAAACTCAACCAAAGGGATCGGATCATCGAGGCTCTCGGGCCGTTGGGAGAACATTCGCCTGGCGTTGCCGAGGAAACTCTCTCCAAGTACCACAAGTACCTGACGGCAAGATTGTCCTTCCCGTTCACTGCCTACTACCCGGAGCCAATGAGCACGCTTGAGGAAGTGTGGCACCGCTGCGCCGTGGTGGAGTTGCTGGACCCGACGAAACACCTCGGCGACGAGTTCAGCGGCATCTTCTGCAAGACCTGCAAGGGGAGGTACGAGGTCAACTTGCCGTTGACCGAGTTGGAAATTTCGCAGGATAGCCCCAACATCCAGTTGATCGAGGACTACTGGTTCTGGTTCTGGAACTGGCGATGACCGGCGACGGCGAGGTTCTCCGGGGTGCCGACTTCGTCTACAGAACTTGAGGGATGACTAATGGACAACGATAACAGGACCGCTGTCAGGCCGGAACGCGAAAGCACGGCGAAGACCAGCAACAGAGGGTCGCAGTCTATCAGCGATGAGGATCGCCGGCAGTTGGACCGGGCTGCGCGTCTGGAGGTGCGGCAGCCGATGAGCCTCGACACCAAGCGCAGGGTCTATCAGGAATACTGCCGCGGCGAGTCGGTGGACGCGCTGGCCGAGCGGTTTCACCGCACGCGAGCTACCATCTACCGAATCGTCCGCGACATGCGGGCACAGCGTATCATGGAGCTGCCCCTGGATTACGTCCCCAACGATCTGTTCGGGCGGGTCAAGTCGGCGAGGGCCGAGAAGGCGATTATCGAGGCCCCGCCAAGCGGCGAGCCCTGGAAGAAGCCGCGGGTGCCGTCCGGACTGCCACCTTACTTGGACGCCCTCTACGAGGTCCCGCTGCTGACGCGCGAGCAGGAGGTCCACCTGTTCCGGCAGATGAACTACCTGAAGTACAAGGCCGCCAGGCTCCGCCAGAGGCTGGACGTCCGTCGCCCGGATCGCCTCTTGATGGACCGCATCGAGAAATGCTGCAACGCCGCCATCGAGGTGAAGAACCGGATCATCCGGGCCAACTTGCGGCTGGTCGTGTCGATCGCGAAGCGTCAATTCGGACCCGGCGAGACTTTCTTCGAGCTGGTAAGCGACGGCAACATATCGCTGATGCGGGCGGTCGAGAAATTCGACTTCGCCCGCGGATACAGGTTCAGCACTTACGCCAGTTGGGCCATCATGAAGAACTTCGCCCGGACGATCCCCGAGCGCTACCGCCACTGCGACCGCTTCCGGACCAGCCAGGGCGCAGTCTTTGACGGCGCGGCCGACGTTCGGCGGAACGCGACGGAAGAGGAGCGGGTGCAGTTCCATCGCGAAGTCCAGGTGAAGAAGATCCTGTCGCGGCTCGACCCGCGGGAACAGAGGATCATCATCCGGCGATACGGACTCCACCGCGACCGGGAACCGTTCACCCTCAAGCAAGTGGGTGTGGAAATGGGGGTGAGCAAGGAGCGAGTCCGCCAGATCCAAGTCCGGGCGCTCGACAAGCTCCGCAAGGCAGTGGAAGAGCAGAAGATCGAGTTCCTCGACTAAGAGTCGGCGTTATCCGAGGGAACCCTGCATCTTTTGTTTTGGGCGTTCTTACGGTGTGGACGACGGATGCGCGGACTTGGATACCGTAAAGCCCTCGCCGGGCCTCAGCAGCAGGGCCTCGACCTCAGGGCAAAGGAATTTGCAGGCGTAAATGAATCCGGCGGGATCGCCCCCGCCCTGCTCGGCAAACGTCCAGAAGTGGCACGGGATCGCATACCGCGGCTTCGCCTGCTGGACCAAGCGGGCGGCGTCGATGTGGTTCATGTTCCCGAACACGCCGTTTATACAGGGCAGCACAAGGTCGGGCCTCAGGTCCAGCAGCGGCTGGAAAAGGCCGGACCGCCACGACGTGTCGCCCGTGACCATCGTCCGCACGCCGCCGAAATCCAGCACTACGGCCACGGCCGACGGCGAGAAGTCGCCGTGATCGGCCGGCGCGGCGTGGATTGTCACGCCCGCCAGGTCGCGCTCTTGGCGCGGTTCCAGCAGGATCGTGCGGTTCTGCGCCACGCCCGCCTGCCGGAGTTCCTCTTCGCAGCCCGACGGACCGGCAAAACGGCACGACGGATTGTTCCGGGCAATGACGGGGATCGCATCCGGATCGAGATGATCGGTGTGCTCGTGCGTCAAGACCACGAGATCGGCCCGCACATCGTCGGCCGCCAGCGGCGCCAGCGACAGCCGCTTG
>JBEKCP010000633.1:0-3354 GCA_050014815.1 Thermoguttaceae bacterium
AGGGCTTTGGCGGTACGTCCACCGCCGCGGCCCCTTTCGCGGGCCGTCTGGCGCTGGTCCAGCAGAAGACAGGCAGCCCGCGGGGGGAGGCCCCCCCAAAAAAGTATTCCCACTACAAATGCGGCAATTCGAGCTTGATCTTTCACGATCAAAATAAGGTGGGCAATAACTCCGTGCCCTGCACCAGCGGCACTCCGAACTGCGTCAAGAACACAGCCGGATATTACTTTGAGAGCGGGTACAACACGAACACGACCGCCGGCGGCGGTTACGACCTGGCGACCGGGCTGGGCAGCGTGGATGCGACGCGACTGTTGAACTACTGGAGCTCGGGGACAGGTTCGGCGGCGGCGACCATGACCTTTCTTTCCGTCTTGCCCGATCCGGTAACAACCGTCGAGAGCCTTATTGTGTCCGTTTCGGTCTCCGGCGGCAGCGGAACGCCGACGGGAACGGTAACACTGACCAGCGGCAGCTATAACTCATCCCAGACGATTGGTTCCGGCAGTTGCACAGCCGCCAGTTGCCCCTTCACCATTGCTGCTGGAGACCTGGCGATCGGCGTCGACACGCTGACGGCAAACTATAGCGGCAACTCGACCTACTCCACGGCGACTGGCTCGACAACGGTGACGGTAAAAGGGCTGACCGCGAGCGTGACGGCCAATCCCTCGGCAACCAGCATCAATTCGAACCAGACCGTGACCGTGACGGGCACAGTGGCATGCACAGGGACATGCACTGGCAGCACGACGCCGACCGGAACCGTGACGCTCACCAGCGGCAGCTACACCTCGGCGGCGACTGCGCTTTCCGGCACCGGCAGTTACTCGATCCTCATCCCCTACAACTCCCTGAGCGCCGGAACCGACACCCTCACTGTGACCTATAGCGGAAACTCGATCTACGATGCGGGGGCTTTCGGCACGACCTCCGTGACGGTAACGCTTGTGGCTGTGCTGATGCCGACTGTGACGGTGACTCCAGCGTCAAGCAGCATGGATTCGAGCCAATCTCTGAGCGTGACGGTCACAGTGGCCGGTACCGGGGCCACGCCGACCGGAACGGTGACGCTGACCAGCGGCAGCTATACCTCCGGGGCAGTGATGATCGGAACCGGCGGTTGCGCAGCCGCCAGTTGCGTCCTCACCATTCCGGCCAACAGCCTGAGCAACGGAAGCGACACGCTCACCGCTACCTACAGCGGAGACGCGAACTACGCCTCAGCCACGGGAACGGCTTCCGTGGCAGTGACAACGTCCTACTTTGCGCTGGCGGCAACGACACCGGCGGCCATTGCGCCTGGAGGGAGCGCGACTTCGACCGTTACCGTGAGTTCGGGCACGCTGTATTCGGGAACCGTTACGCTCACCTGCGCGCTGACGTCGTATCCCGCCGGGGCGGTCTATGCGCCCTCCTGCTCCTTCACAAGCGGCTCGCCGGTGACTCTGAGTTCCGGCACGGCGAGCGGGACGGCGACCGCGACGCTGAACACGACGCCGACCAGCAGTGAGCTGGTCTATCCGAGGATGCCCGGCAGAGGCCGAGGATGGGTTGGCGCGGGCGGCGGCGCGTTGCTGGCCTTCCTGCTGTTCCTGGGGATTCCGGCGCGGCGGCGCAGTTGGCGGCAGATGCTGGGCGTTCTGGTGGTGATGGAGGCGCTGGGCAGCCTGGCCGGTTGCGGCGGCGGCGGCGGCGGTACGACCCCTCCGAGCAATCCGGGAACCACGCTCGGCAGCTATGTCTTCACGGTGACCGGAACCGGGAGCCCCTCGGTCACGCCAGTACCCACAACCACGTTCACGGTGACCGTGGATTAGGCCCAATAAACAAGCGCGGCAGATTGGCCCTTCCTTCGGAAAGGGCCAATCTTTTTTGGAGGGGAAGCCGACTTATTTCGTGAGCTTGTCGAGGTCAAGGTTGAGGGCCAGGACGTTGACGCGGGGTTCGCCCAGAACGCCTAGCTGGCGGCCGGCGATGTGCTGCGCAATCAGTTGCCGGATGCGGTCTTCAGGGATGCCGGGGCGGGCTTTGGCGACGCGGGGAACCTGAAAGTAGGCGGCGTCGGGGGTGATGTCGGGATCGAGGCCGGAGGCGGAGGTGGTGACCAGGTCGATAGGCACGGGCTTGCCGGGGTTCTCGGCCTGCAACTTGTCGATGGAGCCCTGGATGCGGTCCACGAGGGTCTTGCTGGACTGGGCCAGGTTGGAGCCGCCGGAGTTTTGGGCGTCGTAGCTGTTGACCGATGGGCGGGGATGAAAGTAGCGGTCGGAGGTGAAGCTCTGCGCCAGCAACTCGGAGCCGATGACCTGGCCGTCCTTGAGGATGAGGCTTCCGGAGGCCTGGTGGGGGAAGATCAGGGCGGCGATGCCGGTGAGAAACAGCGGATAGCCCAGGCCCAACAGGACGGTGGTCACGAGGGTGAAGAGAATGGAGGTCTTCCAGACGGAATGCACTTTATTTCTCCTTCGAGAGCCAGTGGAGGCTCCATGAAACCTATTAGCGGAGTTAGAAGAGTTCACGACCTGCCAGGCTAACTCCGCTAACCACGCGAACACCGCTTTCTTTACGCCAGGTGCACGGCTACCAGAAACATGTCAATGGCCTTGATGCCGATAAAGGGCACAATAATGCCGCCCACGCCGTAGATGAGCAGGTTATTGCGCAGCAGGATATCGGCGGGCTTGGGCTCGTACTTCACGCCTTTGAGGGCCAGCGGGATGAGGGCCACGATGATCAGCGCGTTGAAGATGACCGCGGAGAGGATGGCCGAGTTGGCGGTGGCAAGATGCATGATGTTAAGCACTTTGAGCGCCGGGAAGACGGCCATGAACATGGCGGGGATGATGGCGAAGTACTTGGCCACGTCGTTGGCGATGGAGAAGGTGGTGAGGGCGCCGCGGGTCATCAGTAATTGTTTGCCGATCTCGACGATCTCGATGAGCTTGGTGGGGTTGGAGTCCAGGTCCACCATGTTGCCGGCTTCCTTGGCGGCCTGCGTGCCGGAGTTCATGGCCACGCCCACATCGGCCTGGGCCAGGGCGGGAGCGTCGTTGGTGCCGTCGCCGGTCATGGCCACCAGCTTGCCCTTGCCCTGCTCGCGCTTGATGAGGTCCATCTTGTCCTTGGGCTTGGCCTCGGCGAGGAAGTCATCGACGCCGGCCTCGCGGGCGATGACGGCGGCGGTGAGGGGATTGTCGCCGGTGATCATGATGGTGCGGATGCCCATGGCGCGCAGGCGGGCCAGACGCTCCTTGAGTCCGCCCTTGACGATGTCCTTGAGGTAGATGACGCCCAGGGCGGTCGAGTTTTCGGCCACCACCAGCGGCGTGCCGCCGAGCCGGGCGATCTCCT
>JBEKCP010000634.1:0-3346 GCA_050014815.1 Thermoguttaceae bacterium
GACCGGCTTCGAGGTTGAATCGCCCGGAGGCGTGGAGCCAGAAGCTGTTTCAGTCGTCATGCGAAACCTCCGTTGGCCTCGCTTGGCAGTATGCGCGACGCGATCAGAAACGACAAGTGCCGGGCGTCCCTTCGTTTCTCCTCGCCGATAGCCCGGTTGGGGATATCTTCTTTCGAGCTTTTGCCGCCCGGGCACGGCCCATCACGGCCAGTGCCAGCCCGTGTTGCCCACCGTCAAGGGAAGCACGACGAAGTGGTGCAAGAGATCGCTGAGGATCAATCCGCAGGCGATGCCCAAGAGCGCGCCGCTGAGCCCGGCCTTCCGCCAGACAAGCGGCACGACCACCAGCAGCGGGAGGCTCCAGAACATGTGGTGGATCTGCAACAGGAGCGGAGCCGTCTTATTGAACTCCGTGGCGGCGATCCCGCTATGGAATCGCAGGTAAGCGGTGATGGCTTCCGCCAGCACCGTGACGGCCAGGCCCCACATCATGAGGGCACGTCGTCGAGTTCCCATCATGGACTTCCTGGCTCCTCGCCCTTCGTTCCTCAGGGCGTGCCACCCAAATTCAACAAGTTGACTGTTTACAAGCCCTGACCCCGGCCAGCCGGGCCGTCTCGTCGAAATTGCGGACGCCGGCCGTGGCCCCCAGGGCCGTGACGCAGCAGGCCCCGGCGGCGGCCCCCAATCGCCCGGCGTCGCCGGGACTCAAGCCCCGCAACAGGCCGGTCAGCAAGCCTGCGTAGAAGCAATCGCCGGCGCCGGTCGTGTCCACAACCGGTCCCGGCGGCCCTACGCACGGGATCTCCAGGTACTCGCCGGCCGTCGGACTGAGCAGGGCGCCCCGGGAGCCCAACTTCACGCCCAAGAGGCCCGTAGCCCCACAGTCCCGATAGGTCTGACAAATGGCCCGGGGATCGCTCGATCCGGTCTGGTGCGAGGCCTCCGCAAGGCTTGGGAAATAGACGTCCAGGTGCGGGAGGATTCGGGCCAACGGATCCAGCCCGCCACCGCTGCCGGCGGCGTCCAGGGCGGTCCGGCAACCGGTGCGGCGGACGGCCGCGAACACCTCGGGCAAGTCGCCTTCGAGGTCCGGCATCAGCGAGTAGTAGCCCAGGAGCATCATCCGGCTCTTGGCGAACAGGTCGAGGTGCATCAGCATCAGGGCCTTATCCATCAACTTGGGCGCCCCGACGCAATGGGCGAAACTCCGCTCGCCGCTCGGATCGATCAAGACGGCGGTCGTGCTGGTGGCCGCGGTCGGGTGCTCCAAGAGGCGATCGCAGTCGAGCCCCTCGGCCTGAAGCCGCTGGCGGACCAGTCCGCCCCACACGTCCCGTCCGACGTAGGTAAAGGCGGCCACCTTCATGCCGAGCCGGGCCATGGCCACGCCCGCATTGCTGACGATCCCCCCCGTGGCGAGTTGGATGGGATCGGCCAACAGTAGTTTGCCGCCTCCAATGGGTTCTTCCAAGGGGACCGGCCGGACCAGCCGGTCGGCCACGCACGATCCGCACCCCGCACAGTCGATAGTTTTTTCCTGGGTGTCCCTGTTTAGCGGACACGCCCGGGGTGCGTCAACAGACCGCCTCTTCATGTAGCCGGCACACTCCGTGTGCCGGACTCCGCGACCAACCTTCGGTCGGTGCCCGGAGTGTGCGGACTACATGCCTGGCCCGCCCCTTTTCACGGCCCCTTCGGGCGACTATGATTTGGCTTCAGAAGGAACCTGCACAATGAAGACTTTGATGGCATGGTTGTTGCCGTTTTGCGGCGCTCTAGTCCTGCTGCTGGCCGCTTCGCCGGGCGTACAGGGCGACGAAGGCATGTGGCTCTTCAGCAACCCGCCCAAGCGACTCCTCAAAGAGAAGTACGGCTTCGAGGCGGATAACGCATGGCTGGAACACCTCCAGCGTTCCTCGGTGCGGTTCAACAGCGGCGGCTCCGGGTCGTTCGTCTCTTCCGAAGGGCTGGCACTGACGAACCACCACATCGGCGAGGACTCGATCCAGAAGCTCAGCACCCCGGAGAAGAACTACATGCTCCACGGGTTCTACGCCAAGACGCGGGCCGAGGAGCTCAAGTGCCCGGACATGGAGTTGAACGTGCTCCAGGGCATCGAGGACGTGACGGCCAGGATCGACGCGGCGGTGAAGCGCGGGGCGAGCCTGGCCGAGGCGGAGAAGGCCCGCCGCGCCGCCATGAACACGATCGAGCAGGAATCGACCGAGAAGACGGGGCTCCGCAGCGACGTCGTCACGCTCTACCGCGGCGCCGTCTACCATCTCTATCGTTACAAGAAATACACGGACGTCCGTCTGGTGTTCGCGCCCGAGCAGTCGGTCGCCTTCTTCGGCGGCGATCCGGACAATTTCGAGTACCCCCGCTACGATCTGGACATCTGCCTCTTCCGCGTCTACGAGAACGACAAGCCGGCCCGGATCGAGCACTACCTGAAGTGGTCGCACGAGGGGGCGGGCGACGGGGAGCTGGTGTTCGTCTCGGGCCATCCGGGCAGGACGGACCGGCTCGACACGCTCGCACACTTGGAGTACCTCCGCGACATTTCGCTGCCCGACATGCTCCGGCAGATCTATCGCCGCGAGGTGCTCTTGCGGTCGTACAGCGAGCGGAGCGGCGAGAATGCCCGGCGGGCCCAGAGGGACCTTTTCGGGATCCAGAACTCGCGGAAGGCCCTGGTCGGTCAACTGGCCGGATTGCAGGACCCGTGGATCATGGCGCGCAAGGCCGCCGCCGAATACAGTCTGCGGGAAAAAGTTGGGTCGCCCCCCGAAGTTTTCGAGGCGGGCCACCCGCCCCCGGCCGCCAGGTCCACATGGTCCCAGGTCGCTGCGGCGCTGAGGACTCTGAAGAAAATCCAAATCGACCTGTCGCTCCTGGAGCACGCAGACGCCTTCCGCTCGCAACTGTTCACGATCGCCCGCACGCTGGTCCGCCTGGCCGAGGAGGGGCAGAAGCCGAACGCCGAGCGGTTGCGCGAGTTCCGCCAGTCGAACCTCGAATCGGTGCGGCAGGCGCTCTTTTCGCCCGCCCCCATCTACGACGACCTGGAGACGGTCAAGCTGGCCGACTCGTTGAGCTACTACGTGGAGCGGGCCGGGGCCGCCGACGAACTGGTGGAGAAGGTACTGGCACGAAAGTCGCCGCGGGAGCGGGCCGCCGAGCTGGTCCGCGGGACCACGCTGCGGGACGTGGCCGTGCGGCGGAAACTGGCCGAGGGGGGGCTGGCCGCCATCGAAGCGTCCAGCGACCCGATGATCCGGCTCGCCCGGCAGGTCGATGACCCGGCCAGAAAAGTCCGCCGCACGTTCGAGGAGGAGGTCGA
>JBEKCP010000635.1:0-3304 GCA_050014815.1 Thermoguttaceae bacterium
CGCACTGCCGGTCGTAGAGGTCCCGGATCGCGTTGAGCCGTTTCAGTGCTTCCGCCTCTGTCGTGTCCCTCTTATTGCCGACCTGGAAGCGAACCCGAGTACCCTCGTGATCAACACCGACCTCCGGTCGCCACCGCCCGAGCGAGTCGGGTTTCGGGAGACCACCACGGTTGCTCCTGGGGCGCATGGGATATTTTACTTATGGGTGGTATGTTACATGGGTGCATCGGTCGTCTTCGGCTCCATTATAGCACATAATCCGCCCATATCCACCCAATAATCAACCCATGAATCCACCCAGGCGACGGCTTGATGGTCGCCAGCCAAGACACGACAATTCCATAAATACTTTATTGCAAAGCACTTGCTGATATATGCGCATGAAAAAAGCCCGTCGTAAAACGGGCTTTATGTGGAGCGGAGGAGGGTCGAACTCCCGACCTCGACAGTGCGATTGTCGCGCTCTCCCAACTGAGCTACCGCCCCGGATCGCTATATTGCCGCCTGGCATGGCAATGCGGCAAGGTCGTATTCTATGTCCCGGCGGCCGGTTTGTCAAAAGGGGATTCCGCGGGGCGGACCAGCCCCGCCCAGAGGCTCGGGACCGTCTGCCGATGATCGCCGCAGAAATAGTAGCTTTGCCCGCCATCGGCCACCGTCCGGGAAAGGAGGGTCTTCCACGGGCGATAGTAGTACCGGGGATGGTCCTTGGAAGGGGGGCCGCTCCGCCAGTCTGGCGGCAGGTCCATCAGGTCGAAAACGGCCGTGGTGAAGTTCCGCAAGGAGTCGCCCCGCTGATGCGCGAGGTTCCGGGCCATGGAGAGGGCCTTCAAGAAGACCTCCGGCCCGGTAACCGCCGTGCCGAGGTTGAGGAACACCCCGCCGTCCAGCGCCCGGACCGACTGGGCGAAGATCAGGAAATCGGTATCGCTGGTCTTCCCCCAGGCGGCGCCGTCGAAGTTGGGATGGGCATGGACGATGTCGCTGCCGATGCCCACGTGCACGGTCATCGGCGTGCCGGTCCGCCAGGCCGCGGTCGCCAGGCTCAGGTCGAGGTGGGGGGCCCCTTGGGCATCGAGCGTGCGACCGATCGTTTCGCCGAGTCCGTCGCCCCGGGCGGCCGCCTCGCAGGCCAAATCGTTGAGCCGGCCGGTCTGCCGCCACAATCCGAACTGGCCCCGCTGGATCCAGTGGGCGACGCTCTCGCTGGTGCCGCCGAAGCTGGCCAGCTCGAAGTCGTGGATGAGCCCCGCTCCATTGGTCGCCAGGTGGGTGATCTGCCGCCGGGCGATCAGATCGATGAGGAACCGCGACAGGCCGAGCTTGATCGGATGGGCCCCCATCATGAGGAGGACCCCACGGCGGGCCTCTCGGGCCGCGGCGATCCGCCCCAGCAGGCGCGGAAACTCCGGATCCGCATACGGCTGCTCGGGTGGAGCCAGCGGCAGGCAATCGGCCGCCCGGAGGTCGTGTCCCCGCTCCTCCAATTCCCGCAGTTGCACCCGCCCGCGATCGAACAATTCGTACCGGCTCATGACCCGATTGTAACGGCCACCGGCCGGCGGTGAAAGGGACGTTGTTTGCACAAGGATCAGACGTACTGTCCGAGGACCTTGGACAAGTCGTCGTAGTGAAAAAGCCGGCTGTATTCGAACAGGCCGGCCAACGCCCGCGAGTTCACCCGGTAACCGTACTCTTCCAGGATGGAAACTGGATTCAACCCGCCGATCGTGACCACCCCGATGCGGCCGGGGGTGACGGGCAATTCGAGGACGGGCTGGTCCGGCCATCCGATCTCCATGAAACCTCCCAATCCAATGGCCGACACACGCTCGGCCAATTGCACGGCCAGATCGCGGCTATTCTCGGGCATCTCGCGGAAACCGGCTCCAATCAGACCGTTGCCGTCCTTGATCGCGCCGCGATAATCCGTCATACCGCTTCGGATGAACACCTCCAAGGGATCAATGCTCGTGCCGTCGTAATGGATCACTTCGACGAACCGGGTCGCCCGGCCGTCGCGCAATTCCAGGAGCCCGCCAAACTTCGAGGTCGTGGGCACTCCGTGTTTCATCAGCACTCCATTGAGCGTGATGGAGCAAACCGTGCAGAATCCCAGCTTGTCCGGTGGAACGGTCCAGTCGCCCAAATGCTCGCCGGGAGGGAGCAGCGCGAGCAGACTACCCATGGCGTAACCGCGGGCAAACACCTTGCAGACATCATCCTTGCAGGCGGCGAGGTGTCGGGGATCCACCAGCGACATATTGACCACCACCAGGCCCGTACGCGTGACCATGTCAAAGGTCATGCTGTAGGCCATTTGGTCAATCCTGGCAGAAAGGTAGCCGACCCGGCGGAACGTGTGGACGGCGTGCAGCTCGGCCAGCCCTTTCTCCGTGATCGTCCTGCGTTTGCCCCGGGGGACGGTGAGTCCTTCGGCGTCGAGCTGACTGAGATACAGACGCACGGTGCGTTCGCTGAGATTGTATCCGGCGGCCGCCAGGAACTTTGCCAGGCTCACGGAATGCGCGGGGGAGCCCATCTTGTGGAGCGCGCCGAGGATTGCCGCTCGATTTCGTTGCTTCTTGTCCATTGCCCACCCCGTTTTCGGGAAGACGCTCCCCGCTCCTAGCGAGCGAGTCGCCGGCTCAGCATCGCGATATTTGGCAATTCTACCGCATAGATGCAGAATTTGCCAGTTGCAGCGGCACGGAATCGGCAGAATTGCCGGTAGAAGCCGGTCGGGCAAGCCGGACGCGGTGCGATCGGTGCGACTTTTCTGCGGTACTTTCGCAAAACCGGCGAGTTCGGTATACTTCAGGCTCCATTGTATCGGCAAAGCGTTGCCGGAAATACGCCGTTGCTGGGACGCGTAAAGGAATCGAGGATCAACTGGCCATGGACCTGGAGAAAGTTGAATCGATCCTGGAGGGCAAGGGGACAAGGCCCTTCGACGTGATGGAAGCCCTCCAGGATATTCAGGCGGAGTTTCGCTATCTGCCCGAAGAAGCCCTTTGCCGCGTATCGGAGGCGCTGGGCCTCCCCCTCATCGAAGTCTTTCGCCTGGCCAATTTCTACAAGGCATTCTCTCTGAAGCCGCGTGGGCGGCACCTCGTGACGATGTGTGCGGGCACCGCTTGCCACGTGCAGGGCTCCGGGCGATTGGTCGAGGAGATCCTTCGGCAATTGGATGTCCAGCCGGGTGGGACAACAAGGGACGGCGCGCTGACTGTCGAGACCGTCAACTGCGTCGGCGCCTGTGCCCTGGCGCCAGTAGCGATCCTCGATGGCCGGTACTACGGCC
>JBEKCP010000636.1:0-3299 GCA_050014815.1 Thermoguttaceae bacterium
TGGTCGACGTGCCGCCGACGCCGCAACTGGACATCGAGATCGCCGCCGCGGACACGAGCAAGCCCACGGCGGCTGAGAAGGCCACGGAGCAGGCGGCGGTTGCCGCCACCGACTTGCTCATTCATCGCCTGCGAGGCGACCTCCCCAAAGGCTGGACTCTCGAACATACCACTGGCCAGGTCGCCCCTCGTTTCTGGAAGGTTGGCCACGGCACACACATCACAATTGCCGGGACGCAGCCCCCCACGGGAACGGAGCCCCCCACCAAGAGTTCCGGCTCCGGCCCCGTCACTCACCACATCTACCTCATGGACCCCGGCTACGAAGGCGCTCCCAAGCCCGCCGACACCGTCGCCCAGAAAGGCCCCGCCGTGGAATGGACCACCTGGCGGTCCGGGCTGGTCGTCGTGGACGATGAGCTGCCGACCTTACTGAAGAGCCTCGTCGCCAAGGCACTGGCAGCTTCTACACAAGAGACGGAGCCGAAGGTCGCCGATCCCAAACCGGTGACCAACTCCATTGGCATGAAGTTCGTACCGATTCCGCCGGGCACTTTCATGATGGGCACGCCTGCCAATGAGAAAGATCGGGAAAAAAACGAATCGCAGCACAAGGTGACCATCAGTAAAGGCTTTTTGATGGCCGTCACGCCGGTTACTCAGGCACAGTGGAAGGCGCTGACGAGGGACAACCCCAGCCACTTCATCGGAGACGATCTGCCGGTGGAAAGTGTTAGTTGGGATGGTGCCGTGGCGTTCTGCGAGAAGCTCAGCCAGAAGGAAGGGAAGACCTATCGTCTGCCAATCGAGGCGGAATGGGAATACGCCTGCCGGGCGGGAACCGCCACTGCCTATTACACGGGCGACGGCGAGGACGACTTGGCCAAAGCCGGATGGTACGACAAGAACAGCGACGGCAAGACTCACCCCGTGGGGCAGAAGAAGCCAAACGCCTGGGGACTCTTTGACATGCACGGCAACGTCACGCAAAGGTGCAGCGATTGGGGTGGTCCCCAGAACGGCGAAGGTCGCGCCCTGCGGGGTGGCTCGTGGAAAGACGTTGCGCGGTACTGCCGCTCCGGCTTCCGCTCCTGGATCGACCCGGCCACTCGCTACAACGATGTGGGGCTTCGCTTGGTTCTGGACTTGCCGGTGACAGCACCCACCACCCAGCCCGCGACCGTAGAAGCCCCGGCGGACCGTGCCGCCACCACCAAGGAAGCTACCGATGCCCCGGCGGATCGTAAGGCCGCCATCGACGCGCTCACCAAATCCCTCAACGCCAGTCTTCCGAAGGACTGGAACTTCCGCCAGACCTTCGGCGATATTGGACCCGGGGGCTGGGACAAGTCCGGTGCCGGCGTGCGAATCCACATGCAACCCGCTGTCGCGCCGCCGCGTACCAAGGGCCCCTACCTCACCGTCTATCTCATGGGCCCCGGCTACACCGGGCAGCCCACCGAGTACCCGCCTGGCACCCTCGAGCCCGCCACCCTCGCCTCCCGCGAGTTTGGGACATGGCAAGGCGGCCGCGTCATCGTCGCCGGCTTCACCAACGAGTCTTGGCCCAAGTGGGAAGACGACCTAATCCGAGCACTCCGAGCCAGCGACGCGAATGCCACATTCGATTCCAGGCGCGCCCCCGCCACCACGAAGGCTGCCGCCGCCGAAGGCCCCGCGGATCGTCCGGTCGCTATTGATGCGCTCATCACATTCCTCAAAGGCAGTTTGCCTAAGAACTCGACTCTCCGCCACACCGCCGGTGGCATTGAGCCCCAAGGCTGGGACAAGCCCGGCTCCGGCGTGCAAATCCACATGGAGCCCGCCGTCGTAACCCCGCGCACCCAAGGCCTCGGCCTCACTGTCTATCTCATGGGCCCGGGCTACACGGGTCGGCAGCACGACCTCGCCGACGACAAGAACGCTAACGTCACCCTCAAACCCGCCCTCTCCTTCGGCAACTGGCACGGCGGGCCCGTCCTCGTCACCGGGCTCGGCAACGGCTACTTTGCCTCCCTCAACGCCGCCTTGGCCGCCACCGAAACCCCCGCCGCCCATACCCCGGGCAATGCCCACCTCTTCGTCGAGGCTCTCCGCCCGCACCTCCCCGGCGGCTGGCAGATCACCCACACCACCGGCCAGGTCGAGCCTTTCAAATGGTCCCCCGGTGAAGGCGACCTGATCCGCCTCAGCGAGCCCGGGCACGACCCCACCGAGAGTAAGTACATCTGGCTCATGGCGAAACATTACGAGGGCCAATTCACTGGCGTCGAAGGCGAGAAATCCCAATACGCTACCAGCGCGGGCACCTGGCAGGGCCGCCGCGTCTTGACCTGGGGCAACGCTTGGCAAAACGCGGACAAGACCCTCAACTCGATCCTCCTCGAAGGTTCGCCTGCCGCCCTGCCGGCCTCGCAGCCCGCCACAGCCCCCACGACTAGGGCGGGGCTGCAGGGGCTGGGCGAGCCATTCCGCGGCGTGGCAGCCCAGCTCGTATTCGAGAAGCCCCGGCTGACGCTGGATGAGCCATTGCGGGCGAAACTGGAGTTGGTTCGTGTGGCCGAGGGCGCTTCGGTCCCCGCGAAGCTGGCCGAGCAAGGGCCGCCCGCTTCGGCCGAGGCAGTGCCGGTGCTTCTGGTCGAACTCAAACGAGTTCTGCCGAAGACGTGGAGCATCACTGATGTCCGCGAGGGCAAAGTCGCGCCAACGCACTGGGACGAGGGAACCGGAATCGAAGTCCGGCTCCACCGCAACGGTTATCGTGGAGAGGACTGGAAGCGCGGCCTCGGCGGAATCGTCGTGGTCTGGGTGATGGACAAGGGCTATGCGGTGAAGGAGAAGCTCCCGGGGTTGGCACAGATTGACGGCGCGCACGAGATCGGCACGTGGCGAGGCCGGCGCGTGTTCGTCTGGGGCAGCGGCGGCGACGACTGGAAGACCTGGGCGGCCGACGTCAACCGCGCCTTCGGCTTCGTGCCGCCGAGGGAGGAGCGTGCCCACGCCAAGCAGCTCGCCGAGGTTCGCAAGCTGGCCGCCGGCATCAATCCGGGCACGACGCGGGCGGAGGTCGAAAGGGTCTTTCGCCGGCAGGATGGCGGGCTGCAAGGCCCCTCGCTCACCCGCTACTACGAAGCCCCGGAAGTGCTCATCAAGGTGCCCTACGACCGAACTGGCGAGGGATTGATTCCGTGAAAGAGGGTTCTCCTGGTGTTATACACGGTGTAGTGGCTTTTCACTCACCAAGAACAAGCAGGAGAACCCTACCATGTTGTACCTTGCCATCGACCAGCATCGCAAGCA
>JBEKCP010000637.1:0-3296 GCA_050014815.1 Thermoguttaceae bacterium
GGGCGTCGTTGCCCGGCCCGAGACGCCGCCAGTCCGTCGCCTCGATCATCTCGCGGTAGGTCGGGTAGTGCGCGTCGGCGACGAGATAGCAGGGGCCCCGCCAGCCGCGGACGTTGCGCGTCGGGCTGGCCCACGCGGCGCAGCGAAGATCGCGCCGGCCGCACAGGAAGTCCAGATAGACCGGCGAGGCCGTCAGGCGGAACCGCGACAGGAGCGGCCGGAGCCGGCGAAACTTCTCATGGGCCTCGCCGCGCGTCAAAAAGGCCCGATCGCCGCCCGTGGGATCCGACGGCCGGATCGCTTCATAGCCGAAGGCGGGCGAGATCATCAGCCCGCCGGCGCCCAACTCGGTCAGATACTCCCAGAGGACGGCGACCTCGTCCGGGTCGGTCTGGCGGTAGACGGTCGTGTTGATCGTGACTTGCAGGCCCGACGCCACGGCGGCGCGGATCCCCTCAACAGCGGCCGCGAACACCCCGTCTTGCCCTGCCAGCCGGTCGTGCGTGGCCTCCATGCCGTCCAGATGGACGTTGAGGAAGAGCCGTCCGCTTCGAGGCAGCTCGGAGAGCCGCTTCGACAGGAGCACGCCGTTGGTGCAGAGGTAGACGTGCTTGCGGCACTCGACGAGCCGCGTTACCAGCTCGCCGATCTCGGCATAGAGGAGCGGCTCGCCCCCGCAAACGCTGACGACCGGGGCCGCGCACTCGCCGGCCGACGCGAGACACTCGGCAACCGACATCCGCAGCCCGAGCGTCGAGGCGTACTCCCGGATCCGCCCGCAGCCGGCGCACGAAAGGTTGCACGCGTGCAGCGGCTCGAGCATGAGGACCAGCGGGAACCGCCGCCGGCCCAAGAGCCTCTGCTTGAGCAAGTAGCCGGCCAGCGAGCGGGTCAGAGAGAGCGGAAAACGCATGCGAGCGGCACACCGGTTTCAAGGGCGGTTCTCGGCGCGGGCGGCCCACTGGGCCAACGCCAAGAGCGGGAAATAGATGGGGTAATAATGGTACCGGAGATAGAACACTCGCGGGAAGCCGGTGCCGGTGAACTCGGTTTCGGGCCAGGCGCCGTCGGGTTGCTGCCGGGCGATGAGCCAGTCGACGCCCCGCAGCACGGCCGGGTGTTGGGCCAGTCCGGCCGACATGAGGCCCCAGATCGCCCAGGCCGTCTGCGAGGCGGTCGGCGCTCCGCGGCCGCGGAGTTGGGGATCGTCGTAGCTCTCGGGCGACTCGCCCCAGCCGCCGCAGGGCTGCTGGTGGGCCAGGAGCCAGCCCGCGCCCGCCGCCACGGCCGGGTCGTCGGTCGAGAGGCCGACCTCGCGGAGGCCGACGAGGGCCTGCCAGGTGCCGTAGATGTAATTGACGCCCCAGCGGCCCAGCCAGCTTCCGTCCGCCTCCTGACTCCGCCTCATGTAGGCCACTGCCCGATCCACCGCCGGGTCGCCGAGGGGCCGGCCAAGCTTGCCCAGGGCCTCCAGCACTCGGCCGGTGAGGTCGGGCGTGCTCGGGTCGATCATCGCGTTATGGTCGGCGAAGGGGACGTAGCAGAGAAACTCCCGGTCGTTGTTCCGATCGAACGCGCCCCAGCCGCCGTCGTCGTTCTGCATGGCCAGAATCCAACGCAGCCCGCGGTCGATGGCGGCGGTCGAACGCGCGGGCAGCGATTCGGGTGCCGGACCGCCCGCAATGTCACGGTGGGCAAGCCCACCCGCTAAACGCACGGTGCCCGGCCCACCCGCTAGACTCGCGTCGGCGAACTGCGTTTGCAGGGCCATGAGGACCATGGCCGTGTCGTCAACGTCGGGATAGAACTCGTTGGCGTACTCGAAGTACCAGCCGCCCGGCTCGGCGCCAGCGGTGTTCGACCAGTCGCCGGGCCGGCTCGTCTGCCGGTCCAAAAGCCACCCGAGCGCGCGGCTCATGGCCGGCTGCCGCGACGACACGCCGGCAGCCGCCAGCGCGCGGACGGCAATGGCCGTGTCCCACACCGGCGACTTGCAGGGCTGAAAACGGACGGTTCCAGCCTCCTCATCCTCGATGGCCAGGTCCTCGAGCTGTTTCATGCAGTATTGGACACTCGGGCTTTGGTCGTCGTAGCCCAGGCACTTGAGGGCCACGAGGCTGAAGACGATCGGCGGGTAGATGGCCCCGAGCCCGTCGCTGTGCTCGAATCGCTCGAGCATCCAGTCCCTGGCGGCGGCCAGTGCCCGGCGCCGCAGCGGGAGCGCGCGATGCCTCCGGCACCATTTCAACACGCCATCGACGCCATGGAAGAACCGATCCCAGCTCAGGAGCCCGGTGCCGCCCGGCAACCCCGGGCAGCGAAGCGGCGGCCAATGCTCCGGATCGCGGAGGAACAACTCGCCGACGCCGCGCGCCGGCTCGATGGGCCGCACCGGCTGCACCGTCCAGACAATCGACAGCGGCACGGCGATCGTCCGCGACCAGGCGCTGATCGCGTAGAGATTCACCGGCAACCAACGGGGCAGGAGCACGGCATGCGGCGGAACGGCCGGGCACCGGTCGTACGGGATCTGGCCCAACAGGGCCAGGAAGAACCGCGTGTAGCTGTTCACCGCATCGGCGCCGCCGTGGGCGAGGATGGCCTGGCGTGCCCGCCGCATCGGCTCGGACTCCGGGTCGTGCCCGGTCAACTTCAGGGCGAAGTAGGCCTTGACGCTGCCGCTGGTGTCGACGCTGCCGCCGGGGAACTTGGCCCAGCCGCCGCCGGGCAATTGCTTCTGGACGAGATAGGCGGCGGCCCGCCGGGCCAGCGGCGTACACTCCCGGCCCAGGTAGGCCAGGAGCAAGATCGTCTCGCTCTCCAGGATCGTGTCGCCCTCCAACTCGCCGCACCACGCCCCGTCGCCGCGCTGACGATCCAACAGCCATCGCCGGGTCCGGCCAATCGCCCCGTGAACCGCCTCAAGGAGCGATTGCGACGAAACAGCGACAGACTCTAAGGGCAACTCCCCTCTCCCGCTCGCGGGAGAGGGACCCGCAAGCGGGTACCCCGGGGTGAGGGCACTAGTCCCCGTTGTTTCAGAAGACGTGCGTTGGGAAGCATTCATCCATGGGCCTCTCGTGTCGACCGACCGTCCGTGCGACTGTGGGGACATCCGATGCTCGGCCGCTTAAGCTTACGGAAAGTCCGCCGGGCTGACAAGATGGGCCTACCGGCGGCGCTTGGACGAGCGCGGCCAAGAGCCTCAAAGTCCGCCCCGTTGCCCCAAGTTGCCGGAGTACGAGCTCGCGGGCCCGCCGGCCGCGCGCGGCCGCTTCCTCGGGCTGCTCAAGGCA
>JBEKCP010000638.1:0-3293 GCA_050014815.1 Thermoguttaceae bacterium
CGCAAGATTGGCGACAAGAGCTACTACCTGCCGTTCGAGTACGAGCCGGTGTCGCAGAATCGGGAGGGCGGATACAAATACGATCCGCTGGGGCCGTCGTGCTGGTTCACCTATGGCGAGGGTAGGGAGTTCAAGTCCAGCCGTCCCTTTCCAGCGGAGGCGGTCGCCAAGCGGATTCGTCTGGGCTGGGAGCGAGGAGCGGCCAATGTGCTCCTTTCCACGGCCCCTGACCACACAGGACGGATGCGTGCCGAAGACGTTGAACAGCTTCGGCAGATCGGACGGATTCTTCGTGGCGAAGAGCCGACCGTGCCCAAGCCGACCCCGCAAAGGTAATCGGCATGATCATTTTCTTCCTCCACGGCTGGCAATCGGCACTGCTCGGCCTCAAGCCGAGGCGATGATGGAGCCGACCGTGGAAAAGTCGTTCAATTCGGAGGAAACATGACCACAGGCAAGTGCTGGGCAGCAGCATTGATTGGAATCTTGTTGCTGCCGAATGTTGTGGCAAGTGCTGATGCAGCGAAGGCGGCCTACCAGAACGGTCTGTCGGGTCTTGACAAGCAGGACTACGACTCTGCGATCACGGCGTTTACTGAGGCCATCCGGTTGGACCCAAAAAATGCCGAAGCGTATTACAAACGGGGTCGGGCCTATGGGATGAAGAGGGAGTTTGAGAAGGCCATCACCGACTTCACGGAATCTGTCCGGCTTGACCCGCAATATGCCTCGGCCTATTGTGACCGTGGCTCCGCCTACCGGCTGAAGAGTAATTTCGACAAGGCCATTGCCGACTACACCGAGGCCGTCCGGCTGGACCCGAAGTTTGCCAAGGCGTATAAGAACCGAGGTGCTGCCTACGAGAAGAAGGGCGAGCACGACAAGGCCATTGCCGACTGTGCCACTGCCATCCGCCTGGACCCGAAGTCTGCCCAGGCGTATTACAACCGTGGCAACGCCTATTCCCGAAAAGGCGATTGTGACAAGGCGATTGCTGACTACACCCAGGCCATCCGCCTCAACCCGAAATATGTCGAAGCATATAACAACCGGGGCATCGCCTACTGGAAGAAGGGCGATCCTGACGATGCGATTGCCGAATACAGCGAAGCCATTCGTCTGAACCCGAAGTTGAATGTGGCGTATTGTGCCCGTGGCGTTGCCCAATGCCACAACGGCGAATACGATAAGGCCATTGCCGACTACACGGAAGCCATTCGACTCAACCCTGAACATGCCATTGCGTTTTACTACCGTGGCATTGCCTACAAACAAAAGGGTGAGAAAGCCAAAGCGGAAAAGGATTTTGCCCAGGCCAAGAAGCTCGGCTACAAGGCCCCATGAAAGTCCTCTTCCTCCACGGCTGGCAATCGACACCGGGCGGCATCAAGCCGACCTACCTCAAGGACCACGGGCATGAGGTTCTGAACCCGGCCTTGCCCGATGACGACTTCGATGCCGCCGTTCGCATTGCCCAGGCCGAGTTCGACCGGCACCACCCGGATGTCATTGTCGGTTCCAGCCGGGGCGGGGCCGTGGCGATGAACATCAGTTGTGGAAATACCCCGCTCGTCCTCCTCTGCCCCGCCTGGAAACACTGGGGAACGGCCAGGACCGTGAAGCCGGGCACGGTCATCTTGCATTCCAGGGCCGACGAAACGATCCCGTTTGCCGACAGCCAGGAGCTAATCTACAACAGCGATCTCCCAGCGTCGGCCCTGATCGCCGTGGGCCATGAACACCGGCTGGCCGACACCGAATCACTGGCGAAGATGGTGGAGGCGTGCGAGAGAGCGGCAGCCCACAAGGACTAACCAATGAACCGCACTGCCCACCGTTCCACATTTTCGGCATTTACGTTGGCAACGACGACCGCTTCGTTCTCGCTGTGCATGAGTTTGACGATCAGCAACGGGGCGAGTTGCACAACAGATGATGGAACAGCATGAAGCGGATCATTTTCGGCGGGTGATCTGGTCATTTGCCAGTCAGCGAAATGATGGCCCCGGCTAGGGCTGAATGCGGCCCCTGTTGCGTGCCGGATTGCTGCGGCTGTACTGGCGGGAACGGCTACTTTTGGGGTCCAATTTCATGGCTGCCCTCGCCCATTTCCCGCCACTGCTCGTAGCTATAACCCCAGACCGAATCACCAGCCCTTAACTCACGGCAGACATCGCCCCCTGTCGAGCCGTCCTCCGATTCCGACCGGGTTTGCACCTGCACCGTCTTATCATCCACAAGTCGCACGAACGCTTCCATTTCATTTCCCCTTAACTCTTGAAGCCCAGCATCGCCTGTCGTCGGCCACGAAGTTGGCAGCGGCGTAGTCTGGCCCTTCACCGATGGCTGCCGATTGGGCTCTTGTGCGTGCGAGCCGGTGCCCCGATCAGCCGATACCAGAGGTACTTGCCCATCCGCCCGAATGTACGTCCCGCCTTGACTTCACGGGAAAGCCGCACAGCACCAGGCAACGGCAATATGCCGTCTGGAATGCAGGTGAAATCTCTCTCTGTGGTTACGGGAACCACCTGGAAATCGACGTGCTTCACGCTGGCCGTGTTGTCCACCAAGTCGATGCGAATCATAGCTCCCCCCCAACTATTTGCAACCAGCCCGGACCAGTAACGCCACGCTACCATTATCGCGGCTCTCGCCTGGGGCTGCAAGTGGTGCCGGACAACCCACTTGCGTAATGGCACTCTGACCGGGTACACTTGACGGCGACCATTCGGCAGTCGTAAGCCGGGCGGCGTCAATCCAAGCAATCACTACGGGCAACGCACAAATGGCTGAAGGCACAATCAAGACGTTGACGAACCAGGGATTCGGATTCATCAAGACGGGGGGCGACAAAGACCTGTTTTTCCACTCATCGAGCCTCCAAGGCGTCAGTTTTGATGAACTGCAAGTCGGCCAAAAGGTGTCCTACACGGAAGGCCAGAGTCCGAAAGGTCCGCGTGCCGAGAACGTCAAGCCGGTGTAGTTCGGCCAGAATTATCCGTGTGTCGAGAATTGGCTGAGGTCGTGCCCCGTGCCCAACCGGGGTATAGCCAAATGTCCGAACCGTGGTAGGATACAAGTAGCTGGTAGAGGGAGGGCCGACACACCGGGTTCCACCTCTTGCTCGATAGGAAACATGGGCAGCAGATGGCCGAGGTTGGCGTACCGCCTCTCCCTCATCAATTCTTGAAGTGAAGAAGCCCGCCTCCCGTGTGCGGGCTTCTTCGTTTCTTGGGCGGCTTTCCCAGATCGGTCTGGTGTACCCTGCCACATCGTCAGCCAGGTCGGTTTCT
>JBEKCP010000639.1:0-3289 GCA_050014815.1 Thermoguttaceae bacterium
AGACCGAAGGCGGCCTGGATCTGCTGGGCACGATGCAGGACACGGCCACCGGCGGCCGAAGGCAATCGAGCCGCTCGTTTACGGCGTCCTACGATTCGCTGACGCGCCGCGGCCTCGTGAAGCTCGCCCCGCGCAACGGCGAAAGCTACCCGAGCCGGCCCAAGGACTACTTCGCCCACGCCGGACGGCTGGCCAAATTCCTCTTGGAGGGCCATCCCGACAAGGACGGCCGCAAGCTGGTCGAGCTCGATCGCGAGAGCTTGTGCCGCGTGGTCGATTGGCTCGACGTGAACGGCCAGTTCTACGGCGACTACTCGTTCAATCGGATCGAGAACCAGCCGCCGTCGGCCGAGGGCGAGAAGGCGCTGCGGGAGGCGATTGCCCGGCGGTTCGGTCCCGAGCTGGCCGGCCAGTCCTTCGCCGCGCTGGTCAACGTGGCCATGCCGGGCGAGAGCCGCATCCTCAAGGCGCCCCTGGCCGCAAGTGCCGGCGGCTGGGGGCAGATCCCGCAGGCCGGCTGGCAGAGCACGGATGACCCATCCTACCGCGAGGTGCAGCGGCTGGTCGAAGCCTCGATCACGCCGCCGGCCTGCCATGACGTGGCGGGCACCTGCGGCCACGACCAGGGATGCCGCTGCGGCGTCTGCTGGGTCCGCAAGGACCGCGCCGCCGAGAAGGAAAAAGTGGCCATCGTCCCGATCGAGAAGAAAGGGGCCGAGAGTCATTGATTCCGCCCCGCGACGGTTTCTCTCCGCCCGCTGTTGAGTTACACTGGAACGATTGTCGCCGACCGGCGTGAAACTTTTTCGTCAACCCAGCGAACGTCAAGGAGAACGAAGATGGCTTGGACCAACCGAAAAGCAAGGTTTCTTAGTCTCGGAATGGCCGCGGTTGCGGTGTGCGGGGTGCTCGTCGCCGCTTCCGCGTGGGCCCAGGTGAGGGCGAAGATCCGGATCAAGGGCAGGCCGGCCGCCGCCGCGCCGGACGAGAAGCACCGCCCGAAGCTGCTGGCCGATCTGCCCGACGAGTACAACACGCCCGACGGCATGCGCCTGGACAAACGGACCGGCGACATGATCGTCGCCTGCCCCAATTTCAACGAGAAGCAGTATCCCGGCAAGCTGATCAAGATCACGCCGGACAACCGGATCGAGCTCTATTTCGCCGATCTGCCGAAGCACCCGGACACGGGCTATGCGTGTCCCATGGGGATGGATTTCGGCCCGGACGGCAACCTGTACTACGCCGACAACCAGTATTTCTACAACAAGGACTACCGTTCGCGGATAGTCCGCGTCAACGTCAAGGACGGCAAGCCCGTCAGTGCCGAAGTGGCCGTGGAGGGCTTCAAGCTCGCCAACGGCGCGATGTTCCGCGGCGACAACCTGTACGTCACGGAGACGTTTTTCGATCTGGCCGACAAGCCGGGCACCAGCGGCGTCTACCGCATTCCGCTGGCCGACATGAAGAAGGGCGTGGTGAAGCTCAAGCCGAAGGGCCAGCCCGATCCCTACCTGCTCGACACGTGGCAGACCAGGCCGCTGGCGCACCGCAAGGGGGAATTGGCCGGCGCCGACGGCATGACCTTCGACAGCAAGGGCGACCTGTACGTGGGCGACTTCGGCGACGGGCAGTTCTTCAAGTTCTCGCTCAACGCCGACGGCACGCTGAAGTCGCGGGAGTTGCTCTGCGGACCCCCGAGGCTCACCTGCTGCGACGGCATGTTCTGCGACAACAGGACCGACAAGATCTACATTGCCGACTCCGAGCGGAACGCCATCCAGGTCTTCGACACGAAGACCAGGGAGGTCACAACGCTCTGGGAGAACGGCGACGCGAGCGAGGCCGACAAGGCCGCCGGCCTGCTGGACCAGCCGTGCGAGCCGGCCATCCGCGGCGACGACCTGATCATCTGCAATTTCGACATGCCCTTCCCGGGCCTGAAGAACACGAAGTACAACAAGCCGCACACCATCAGCGTGATCAAGCTGAAGTAGGGAACTACCGTGGACCTGAACCTTAAAGACAAGGTAGCGCTGGTGACGGGGGCCTCGCAAGGGCTGGGCAAGGCGATTTGCCTGGCCCTTGCGGCCGAAGGCGCCAGGATCGCCATGAACTACTACCCGCCCGAGGCCGCCGCGGCCGCGGCGGCGGCCGAGGAGGTCCGCGCCCGCGCGGGCGTCGAGGTGCTGGCCGTGGGCGCGGACGTGGGCAGCGAGCCCGACGTGGCCGCCATGTTCCGGCGGCTCGACGAGGGCTTCGGCCGCGTCGACGTCCTGGTGAACAACGCGGCCTATTGCCCCGCCGGCCCCCTGGAGTCCTACTCGGAGGCCCAGTGGAGTTTCACGCTCCGCGTGAACCTGACCGGCCCGTTCCTCTGCGCCAAGGAGTTTGCCGGGCGGCTGGCGGCGGCCGGCCGCGGCGGGCGGATCGTCAATATCGTCTCCCAGGCCGCCTTCCGCGGCTCGACCTCGGGCCACCTGCCCTACGATTGCAGCAAGGGCGGCCTGGTGACCATGACCATCGCCCTGGCCCGCGAACTGGCCCCCAAGGGCATCCACGTCAACGCCGTGGCCCCCGGCATGATCCGCACCGAGATGGTCGAGCCGGTGCTGAAGGCCAACGAGGCGAAGTACCTGGATCGCATCCCCCTGCGGCGCATCGCCACCCCGGAAGAGGTCGCCCGCGTGGTCGTCTTCCTCGCCTCCGACGCCGCCAGCTACATGACCGGCACGACGCTCGACGTCACCGGCGGAATGTTGATGCGATAAAAGCCCCCCCAAGAACTCACACTCCGGTTGGAGCGACACGATGGCCAGGATGCCCCTGGGATCCCAGATCCGCCTGAGCGCGATGATGTTTCTGCAGTTCGCCATCTTCGGGATGTGGGTGATGGCCACGGCGATTGCCGTCCTGTTCCTGTTCTTCCGGGATAAGACCCACTTGACCCCTAATCCCTAGTCCCCAATCCCTTCTGCCATGCCCCAGTACCTGCTCGGAACCGACAACGGCTGCACGGTGGCCAAGGCGGCGCTGTTCACGCTCGACGGCCGGGAGGTGGCCGTCGCGTCGCGGAAGAACGACACGCTCTCGCCCCAACCCGGCTGGACCGAGATCGACATGGACGGGGCGTGGCGGGCGACGACGGCCTCGATCCGCGACGTGCTGGCCAACGCGTTCTTCGGCGCTTTCAGCGACGGCCGCTTGTTCTCGCCGTCAATGGGTTGCATTGGCAACCTGGCCGCCCGCGGAGTGTACGATGTCTCGGGGTTGACGGCCCTTTCGCTCG
>JBEKCP010000640.1:0-3277 GCA_050014815.1 Thermoguttaceae bacterium
TGAACCATCTGCGAGCGGCCTTGGGATGGGCGGTCGAACAGGAGATGATCTTCAAGATGCCGAAGATCACGCGGGCCAAACGAGCGAAGCGTGGCGGAAAGGCAAAAGGCCGCCCTATCACCGGGGAGGAATTCGACCGCATGATTGCCGCCATTCCCGCCGCCCTGGCCGGATGGCGGAAGCTACGGCGGGAGCAGCGGTGGAAGGCGAACCGCAAGGCCGGCAAGCGGGAGCACAAGAAACGACACAACCCTTTACGGAGTAAAGGGTTGTAAAAGAGGCGCCGCCCGGATTCGAACCGGGGATGGCGGATTTGCAATCCGCTGCCTTAGCCGCTTGGCTACGGCGCCTTGACGCTATAACTCATTGACTCACTTCGATTTACGTACTATGATCATTGTGTTGGCAGTGAATTCGCCGCATCCGCCTTCACAATCTTTCCCAAGCTGCCGTTGCAACAGGGAATCAACATGGCACGCCGCAAACGAAGTCGAAACAAAGGGTACTGGTTCCGCGCGGGCCGCGGCTAAATATCACCACGGGTAAATCGTCAAAACCGCTCCTTGACGATAAGGGGAATCCTATCAGATCGGCCGACTCTGCGGAAGACGCAAAACAAGCCTATGCCCGCTGTCTTCTCCAGGCATCCCCCCCTGTCAAGGGAAATGGGCTGGCCGTGCTGGAAGCCTGCCAAATTTACCTTGACCACGCTGTTTCTGCATGGCGGCCGTAATGGGCTGCGCCGTAACGCGATTCCCGGCGGGAGTGGCGGCCTGCTGCAAACCGGCCGCTCAGATCTCCTTCGTCGCGCCCGGCAGCGGGCAGGGGTAGATGCCGTCGGCGCCGGGCAAGATTGGCGCGGGCGTGTCGAACGTCATGTGCTCGATCTCCTTGACGTACTCGAACGTCGAGGCTTCGGCCTCCTGGCGGGTCACGTACTTGCCGGTGTGGGCGGCCATCCGGCCCATGAGCGACGCCATGTTCGCGTCGATCGCCCGGTCCGCCTCGTTGTGCGGTTTGTCCTGCCGGATCGCGTCCACGAGCACCTGCCATTCGACCAGGTACGGGTTCACCTCCGCCGGGCCCTGCCAGACGAGGTTCTCGGGCGTCATCTGCTGGGTCTTGTAGATCCGCGTATTGGGCCGCTGAAGGTTGGTCATGAGTACGGCCGAGCCCTTGGTGCCGTGGGCATAATCGGCGTATTCATCCCAGCAGCCGTTCATGTGCCGCGAGTAGGCGAAGAGTTTCGCCCCGTCGGCGAAGGTGAACTCGACGGCGTAGTGGTCCAGCAGGTTGCCGGCCTGCGGGTAGCAGCGGCCGGCCATGCCCTGGGCCGCGATCGGCCACGCGCCCTTCGCCCAGCAGGCCACGTCGATGTTGTGGCAATGCCAATCGACCAGGAACCCGCTGCAGAGCCAGTTGAACGAGAAGGCATGCTGGATCTGGAAGGCCAGCGGGTTGGCGCCGGCGGGCACCAGCGGGCAGTGGTGCGGGCCGTGGATGCGATAAATCCGCAGGAACTGCACGTCGCCGATCGCCCCGTCGTGGATCCGCCGGATCACCTCCTGCCGCGAGTTCGAGTGCCGCCACATCAGGCCGACCGACACCTTGAGGTTCTTCTTCTTGGCCTCCTCGTTGGCTTGCTTGAGCCTCCGGGTGGCCGGCACGTCGACCGCGAACGACTTCTCCATGAAGACGTGGATGCCCTTGCGGACCGCGTACTCGAAGTGCAGCGGTCGGAAGGCCGCGTGCGTGGTCAAGAGGACCACGTCGCCGGGACTGAGGCAGTCGATGGCCTTCCGATAGGCGTCGAACCCGGCGAACTGCCGCTCCGGCGGGACGTCGATCGCTTTCTCGTAGCGCTTCTGCAACTGGCCGAGGCTGCCTTTGAGGCGGTTCTCGAACACGTCGGCCATCGCGAAGAGCTTGACGGGCCCGCCGCTCGTGGAAAGCGCGTCGACCACCGCGCCGGTGCCGCGCCCGCCGCAGCCCACCAGGGCGAGCTTGATCGTGTTGTTCTCGGCCGCATGGCAGCGGGGCGCCGCCGCGCCGGTCAGGACGGAGGCCGCCGCCGCAGTGCCCGAGAGCCTCAGAAACTCGCGCCGCGAACGAGATCGCGTCTTGCTCGATGCGGAGGTGCTCATCGTATTCTTTCCTTTGTCCGGTGTTTCAGATTTCAACTCCGCCCGGATACGCTCCGAGCGGCAATAGTCCTCCCATGTTAATCCATGTCGCGCCCGGCTTCCACCTTCTGGAGGCGTTGTGCTCAGGCCCTCCAGGGCCGCTTGCGGCTGGCGAACTTCTCGACGCACTCGACGGCGATCTTCACGTCGTCCTCGATCTGAAAGTCGAACATTCCCGCGACGATGAAATCGGCCCCGTGGCGAAAGGCGTTCGAGAACGCCATCCGCGGCGGGATCGCCCCGGCCGCCATCACCTTGAACGCCACCCACGGCTTCTCGACGGTTTCCATGAAGGCGGCCGTCTCCTCGGGATTGTTGCACCACATGCCGTCGTAGTTCGCGTCGTGGTCGGACGAGTCCATGGTCATCCAGTCGTATTCCTTCCGCCGCTCTTTGGGCGTCGCCGACCAGTAGCGGTCCATGTGGAAGGTCTTCATGTAGAAATCGGCGTTGATCTTGTTCTTCTCGCAGGCGACGGGCATGTTCAGCGAGTGGGCCCCGACCCCGGCGGGCACGCCTTGCGCCCGGATCAGGTCGACCATCTGCGCGATCGCGTCCATCGAGCCGCCGTGCATCATGTGCGAGTCGGTCGCCCCGCCGTGCGAATACACCAGCGTGGCGCCCAGGTCGATCTGGCGCTTGATCGTTTCGTTCATGCGGCCCTTGTCGGCCGACGGCGCCACGCAGACCATCGTCTGGATCTTCGTGGCGCGGCCGCGGTTGTACTTCGTCACCGGCGCCCAGCAGGCGGGATCCAACTGGATCGTGTCGATGCCGCATGCCTGCGCGAGCTCCAGGGTCTCGAAGATTTTCGCCTCCGTGTTGTAGGACTTGAACAGGTTGGACGCGTACATCAGGTCGCGACTGTGCGCCCAACCGCCGATCAGATTGCCGCCGATCAGGAGCCGGCTGAGGGACACGTTGCGGATCTTGCCCCGCGGCAGGCAGCCCGGCGGAATAGCGGTCTTCGGCGGCGCCTTGTTCACGCCGGTCGCGGCGGCGCCGTCCTCGATCGCCGCCCGGAGGATGTTCTCCTCGATGCTGGCGGCTGCCACGCCGATCCCGGCCGTTCCCAGGACACCCCTCGCCAGGAA
>JBEKCP010000641.1:0-3257 GCA_050014815.1 Thermoguttaceae bacterium
TAAACTCGGGTTCCTCGCCCAGACCAAATACCGGCCGGATCGGCCGAAGGCCGGCCGCCACGCCGTCCTTGACCACCGGGTCGGAGAAGGGTTTTTGGCCGCGGCACGATTCGTAGAGGATTGCCGTATCGCCCGCGTCGCGGAACTCGGCGTCGGCGTTGACGTGCCGCGGGTATTCAGCAAGGAAGTAGTACACGGTTCCCTCGGCTGGCTCCGCCGTTGGCCGCCGTCGGGCGGCGGCCCGCGACTCAATGCCCAGCCGCTGATACTTGACCGGCGGCATGGCCTGAAGGGCCGGATCGGGCGGGGGCAGGTCCAACAGGATCGCGTAGCCGTCCAGTGCTCCGCCGCCGAAACGCGATTGCATCGCGTCCCGCGTTGGCGTCTTCAAGACCGCCGGCGCATGGACGACCGGTTCGCTCTCTTCTTTGGCGCCGGTGACCAGGAGCAATTTCCTCTGGCCTTGCACTTCGCCGAACGCCGCTCCCCACTCGACGTTGTTGCCCAGGTCGATTTCGCCGGCCCCGCCCACCAGCGAGCTGAAAATGGCCGTGGTCAGATTGCCGGAAAGGACGGTGACGAAGCTGCCTTGCGGCGGGGCGTCCGGCAAGAGGGTCGTGGTTGTCTGGTTGATGCCCCGCGGGCCGCCCGAACCGGCAATCAACACCGACCCGTCGGCCAGCGGCACGAGCGTCTGCAATCGCATCAGGCCTCCGCCGCCCTCGCACTGCCAGAGGGTGGAACTGACCGTGTTGTAATCGCGGCCGTCGAGCTTTACGACGTTGTAGCCCGTCATGCCACGCTGGAACCCCACGCCGCGGAACCCGTGGTTGCGGCGGATGTCCTGCGACTTGTAGCGCATGACCGTGTTGCCGCCGTCCGACCAGGTGGTCAGAAGCAGGTTGCCGTCGTAATCGTAATTGAGATTCATGACATGGGTGTCGGCCACCGAGCGGTGGTTGTCGAGGCCCACGTAGCGGCCGTCCCACTCGTAGAGGTGATACAGGTCGGAACCATCGGGCCGGCAAATCCGCACGCCGGGGCTTTTCCACGGCTCGCGGCCCGTGGACCAGTTGCCGCGGTTGGTGGTGCGTGCGATCAGGCCGTCAACGGGGCTTGCAGCACGGTCCCGGCCGAGCCTGGCCGGCAGCGTTTGCAACACCTTGCCCGACGCGTCGATCCATCGAACTTCCTGGGCGGCCAGCCAGAGCGTGCCGTCGCGCAGCAGCCGCACCTGGGGCGGGTTCGACGGCCCTTCGATCCGCATGACCCAAAGGCACGTGCCCAGGTCCGGGGCGATCTTCGCCAAGAAAGTCCCCTGGACAGGGGCCTTTGGATCCACCTCATCGACCTTGCTCACTTCTTGCCGGCCCCCAAGCCTTGCCGTTGTCTCGGTGGCCACGCCTGCAATGTAGACCGCGCCCTCCTTATCGACCACGGCCGAGGTAATGGCCCCGCTGGTCCACGGCAGCCGGCGCACCGACACGATCTTCTTCAAGTCGGGCGCGCATTTCACAAGGAAGCCGGTGACGCCCGGCAGGTTCCATACGGGAAATGGACGCCCGCGGTCGCCCAAGACCACGGTCGGTGGTTCGACAGCCGGCGGGGGCGGGGCGTCGCCGCCGATGACCTGGGCCGGCGTCCCCAGATCGAGCACGGGTCCCAGCACGTTGCCCACCAGCAGCACCGAGCCGTCGGCGGACCAGCCGCCGGAGACCAGCCACTCATGCCCCTTGCCGCCGAGGAAGGTGGCCGTCACAACCTTCGCCTGATGGGGCGACTCCTTGAAGATTGGTGCCGTAGCTCGCGGCGCCGCGGCCTTCTTCTCCTGCCCTTGGACCGCGGTTGCCAGCGTCAAGAGGCAGGCCGCCACACTCGCCGCGGTGACTGCCCGTAATCGTCTTGCACTTCGCATCATGGTTCTCCTGGTGGCTGCCTGTCATCCAAGATAACGTCGCAGGCAGATGGTTTCTGGGGGCCAAAAAGGTTCGAACTGTAACCTGCAATAAGGCAGTTGGGGAGCAGTTAAAGTTGCCATGGTTGGCGCAGCGCGCGAGCACGGAGGCGGTTGGCTTCATCGTCTTGCAGGAATTCATTCTGAGCCGGGTCCCATCGCAGGGGCCGTGCCAGCCGGTAGGCGATGTTGGCCAAATGGCACACCGTTACCGAGCTGGCGCCGCTGATCACATCCGACACCGGCGGACGCCGCGTGCGCACGCTCTCCAGAAAATCGACCAAATGGTCGTTGCTGCGGTGAAGACGAATCGCCTCGGGACCAAATTGGGTGGCGGCCAACTGCGTTGGCCGAGTCTCGATGCCCCCGCGCCACACGCTCACCGTGCCCTGGGTGCCCTTGAACGTCACCAGCGACCAGCGCTGTTGCCATCCTTGCCGCCCGCTGTGGACCACGACGCCGCTGGCGTAGCGGAGGGTTAGCGGACTCTGTGCGTTGCCGTGGGGCGGAACGATCTCGACCGGACCGGAGCCATCCATGCCCAGACCCCACTGGACGATGTCGAAATCATGCGCCCCGTGGTCGGTAGTCTGCCCGCCGGAGTAGTCTTCCCACTGCCACCAGGCGAACCGCTTCTCGCAGCGCTCGGGATGGTAGGGCGCCCAGGGGGCCGGCCCCAGCCACAGGTCCCAGTCCAACTCGGCGGGCGACGGTCGGCCCGGCAGATCGCAAGGCCGCGAGGCAAAGCCGGGATCGACCTGAACCTCGCTCACCTCGCCGATGCGCCCGTTGCGGACCAGTTCGCAAGCCAAGCGGTAGTGGGCGTCGGATCGCTGTTGCGTGCCGACCTGTAAGATGCGCTGGTAGCGGTGGACGGCCGCGACCATCGCCCGCGCCTCTGCGATGGTATGCGACAGCGGCTTTTCGCAGAATATGTCCTTGCCCTGCCGGCAGGCTTCGATCACCATCACCGCGTGCCAATGCTCGGGAGTGGCCACGACGACGGCGTCGATGTCGCTGCGCGCGAGCACGTCGCGGAAGTCGGCATAGGCCCGGCAGCCGTAGAGCTGGGCCAGCCGATCACGCCGCTGGCGATGGCAGTCGCAGACGGCCACTACCCTCGCCCCGCGCGGACCGAGCCCGCGGGCCACATAAGCGCCCCGCGTCCCGCAGCCCAGCAAGCCGACGGCGATCTGCTCGCTGGGCGGGGGGGCGTCTTCGGCGCCGCGAACCGAAGCCGCCAGCACACACGGCCCCACGACCGCCGGGAGGGTTTCCAGAAAGCGGCGGCGTGTGATCCGAT
>JBEKCP010000642.1:0-3256 GCA_050014815.1 Thermoguttaceae bacterium
CCCTCGATCGCGTGCGGACGCCGCGACCACGGTGTGACCGACATCACGCCGGAGAGGTCCATCCAGTACTGGAGCCGCGCGGGCGAGAGGCCCCAGGCGGCGTGGAAGTGGTTGGCCGGGGCCGACTGCTTGTACTCGGCCATCGTGGCGTACTTGGGCACGATCCAGGTGTGCGGCCAGGTCGGGGTCGAGGTATGGGCGACGGCATGGGCGAGCTTTGCCGGCAGCTCGGCCGTCGTGGCCTCGTCCCAGACCAGGCTGAACATGCCCGACAGGTCGCTGTAAGCCAGCCGCGCCGCGATGCAGTCGATCCCGCCGGGGGTGAAGAAGGTCACGCTGTTGCCGCCGCCGGGGAAGTAATACAGTTCGGCGCCGGGCATGGCGACGTTGGCCATGATCCGCTCGATGGGATCGCCGGGGCGGCCGGCCCAGTCGAGACTGGCCGAGCCGCTGTTGTCGCCGTCGACGAGGCCCTCGCGGGCCCAAAGCTCCTCGCCGGTGAAGGGTACGTCCAGCTTCTTGGCCAGGGCCCGGATCTCCCACGGCTCCCAGACCTTGCGGAAGTCCATGAAGAGGGGCGGGCTGCCGCCGGAGAGCCACGTCGTGAAGAGCATGGTCAGGAGGCCCTGCACGTCGGCCTCGGTGGCGAAGGGCATCGGGGGCTTCCGGCCGTTGTGGTCGAACGTGGAGTTGAACAGGCTCTCCATGGCGTCGGCGATGGGCAGCGGGATGCCCCGCCGGTCGCTACCCCATTCAAGCTGGTTCATGAATCCGCCGCCGACGGCATTGAGCTCGGAGAGCAGATCGCGGACGATCAAATAGAGGGCCAGCGACTTGTCGAACAGGGCGGGGGCGTTGGGCTGGCTCAGGTCGAGCCGGCCGCCAACTTGCTCGTCGATCCAGGACCGCAGGGCGACGAGTTCCTTGCGGTCGTACGCCCCCTTGGCCAGCATGTCGGCCAGGAGTTTCATGTCCAAGCGGGTGATTTCCAGGCCGAAGGTCCGCCGGGTGGGAATGACGTGGGCCAGGGCCGTCTCCATGCCCATCGAGTCGTGCCCGAAGACCACGACGCGGCGTCCCGCCAGGCCGGCGTGCGCCACGGCGGCGTAGCACCAATTGACCAGGGCGGCCACGGTGCCCTCGGTGGGCTCGGGCGTCATGCCGGTGTCGGGCCAGGTGCCGACGTTCAGGTGGGTCAGCCGGCCGCTTTGGGCCAGCGCGCCGTTGACGGCGTGGGCATACACCACCCCCGGCTTCGGGCCGCTGTTGCCGCAGGTGATGTTGACCGGGATGTCCGGGGGCAATTGGGCCAGGAGGCTCATGAGCGTCAGTTGCGGGAAGGCCCAGGTGTCGGGCGTGCAGATGACGGCGTTGACGCCGGCCTGGCGGAAGAGCCGGCCCACCGCGTCGGCCTGCTTCTCGCCGTCGACCAGAAGCGGCGTCCAGACCACGTCCACCGGCGAGCCGTCCGGCATGCGGACGGACTCGGCGACGTGGTCCGCCACGATGCCGACGATGTTGGCCGCCCGCTGCCGCGACTCCTGGTCGATCCGCGGATCGCCCGTGCCGACCACGCCGAACGTGACCGCTGGGGATTTCGTCTCGGAACCTTCGAGTTTCCTGGCTTTCATGATAGTGGTTAGTGGTTAGTGGCTGGTGGCTGGCAGGTGGTGGAGGGCGTGAGCCACTAGCCACTAGTCACCAGCCACTGTTTTCTCAATACTCGCTCTTGGTGGTGATGCCGGGCTGCGGGACGGGGTATTTGCCGTCGGGTCCGGCCGGCAGCGGGGCGGGCCCGTCCATCGTCAACTTGTCCACGTCCGGGGCCAGCTCGGGACCGCGGTTGAGGATCTCGTCGTAGGAGATCACGCGGCCGGTGTGCGCGGCCATGCGACCCATCGAGGCCACCAGGCTGGCTTCGGCGCCCCGCCGCGCCTCGTTGTAGGGTTTGTCGTTGCGGATGGCGTCCAGCAGGTCGTTCCATTCGTTGTGGTAGGGGTTTCCCTCGCCCGGGTTCACTTTGGATTCCCAGAGCATGTCCGCCCGAGACGAGCCCAGGCCCTTGAACGTGGCGGAAGGCCCTCCGCAGTCGCCGTTGCGGGAGATGATCGCCGTCCCCTTGGTGCCGTGCGCGAAGCTGTTGTAGATGTTGGCGCAGCCGGGGATGCAGCGCCCGTCCATGATGAACCTGGTTCCGTCGGCAAACGTGTATTCCACGCTGTAGGTATCGAAGTTCTGGTCGATGTAGTCGCCGCGATAATGGCGGCCGCCCAGGGCCTGGGCCTGGACCGGCCAGGCGTTCTTCATCCAGCCGCAATGGTCGATGATGTGGACGTAGAAGTCGTTGAAGCAGCCGCCGCTGGCCCAGAGGAAGCTGTGGAACCGCTGTATCTGGTATGCCACCTCGGGGGTGCCGGCCGGCTTCGGCGACGACTGCATGGATGCGATGGGGCCGTGCATGCGGTAGCCGCGAATGAGAACGAGGTCGCCGATCTCGCCGCCGTGGATCCGCTCGGCCAGTTGTTCGAGCGCGCGGCTGTGCCGGGACATCAAACCCACGCCCACCTTGAGGTGCTTCGCCGTCGCCTCTTCGGCAAGTTGGAACATCTTGCGGGAGGTCGGGCCGTCCGCGGTCAGCGGCTTCTCCATGAAGACGTTCAGCCCCTTCTCGATGGCGTAGGTGAAGTGTACCCACCGGAACGCCAGCGGCGTGGCGAAGATCGCAATGTCGCCCGGCTTCAGGCAGTCCATCGCTTTCTTGTAGGCGTCGAATCCGACGAACTGGCGGTCGGCGGGCACGTCTATCTTGTCGCCGCACCACCGCTTGAGCTGCTCGTGGCTGCCCTTGACGCGGTTCGGGAAGACATCGGCCATGGCCACCAGCTTGACAGGACCGTTCTTGACCGACATGGCGTCGGCAGCCGCGCCGCTCCCCCGGCCGCCGCAACCGATCAGGGCCATTTGGATCGTGTTGTTCTCGGCGGCGTGGACGTGGGGGACGGCCTGGGCCGTCAGGGCGGCGGCCGCGGCAATCCGCCCCGTATCTTTGAGAAACTCCCTCCGCGATGAAGCGCTCCGGTTGGGCTGGGACATGGTCGATCTCTCCGGTGGGGTAGGCTTCGTGAAGCTGGCGGGTAGACGCCCGGCGAAGCCTTTACTATAACGACCGCGACGCCGGTTGACAAACCCTACTCCGACCACCCCTCCTCGCCCACCAGGGGGACGAACCGGCAGCCGCAGAGGGTTTCCGGCACCG